>NZ_JBEOVJ010000075.1:0-41022 GCF_040295435.1 Streptomyces sp. NPDC002809 | reverse complement strand
GCGACACACAAGGTGTCGCGGCCCGCGGCTCTGTCTCGGTGCGGTGCTACGCGGTCAGGCAGACTTCCTGCTGTCCCGCGGATGCACGGCGATATTCATGGCGCCGGAGCGGAGAACCGCCAGCCTCTCGGCCAGCACCTCTTCCAACTCCTCGCGTGTGCGCCGCTCCATGAGCATGTCCCAGTGCGTACGCGCAGGCTTGCCCTTCTTCTCCTCGGGGCCATCCCCGTCCACCAGGAGTGCCTGGGCGCCACACGCCTTGCACTCCCACTCCGGCGGAATTTCCGCCTCTACCGAGAACGGCATCTCAAATCGATGTCCGTTCTGGCATGCGTACTCCACCGCCTGGCGCGGGGCCAGATCGATGCCGCGGTCCGTCTCGTAGCTGGTAACCACGAGTCGCGTGCCGCGGAGAGCTCGCTCACTCATGAATCGTGCCTCCCGGGCTTGTCGCCCACAGGACAAATGTCGCTGTCGTCGTCATCCGGTCAACGTCCGGTCGGCGGCAAAGATTCCCGTTGCCGGTCATGCGTCGCCCGTCGTGCCGCTGCTTTTTCAGGTTTGCGAGTGTTCACGTACCCGCCAATGCCCGGTTTGTCACATCTGGCGGAAGTTGTCACCCAACGGTTTGGATTCTTCCACTCGCAGTAACGCTCCTCCGGGCAGGCCAAAGGCGTACACTACCGGCCTTTCACTTCAACGTCTAAATCCGTTCGGGAACAGGATTCCCGGCCGCTGCCACAGCCAGCCTGACGGGCACCCTGGCGAGCAGTACGGAACCGACCACGAAGAAGACCACCAACGAGATGATGGCATCCCGATAACTGCCGGTCAGCTGGTACGCGAGCCCGAACACCAGTGGCCCCAGCCAGCTCAGCCCGCGGTCGCTCATCTCGTACGCGGAGAAGTACTCGGCCTCCTTGCCGCGCGGCACCAGATGCGAGTAGAGCGACCGGGACAGCGCCTGGCTGCCACCGAGGACCAGGCCGATCGTGGCGGCCAGCGCGTAGAAGAAGAGCGGTGATCCGGCCGGCAGGAAGTAGCCGGCGACGAGGATCAGCGTCCAGACGACGAGCGACCCGAGGATCGTGTGCTTCGCACCGTAGGCGCGGGCCATCCGCCCCATTCCGAGCGCACCGGCGACTGCCAGCACCTGGACCAGCAGCACCGCCGTGATCAGTGTCGTCTGGCTCAGGCCCAGTTCCTCGGAGCCGTACACGGATGCCTGGGAGATGACGGTCTGCACGCCGTCGTTGTAGACGAGGTACGCCAGCAGGAACGAAAGGGTGAGGGGGTGGCGGCGCATGTCGCGCAGGGTCGCCCTCAGCTGCCGCCATCCGGAGCCGACCGCCTCGGTGCTGCCCGGCTTCGTGTTCCGGTCGCGCAGCCGCCGCAGCGGTATGACGGTGAACGCGCCCCACCAGACGCCGGCGGAGGCGAGACAGATCCGTACGGCGTCCGACTCGGAGAGGCCGAAGGAGTCGTGGCCGGTGTAGAGGACCAGGTTGAGGACGAGGACCAGGGCCCCCGACGTGTATCCGAAGGCCCAGCCCCGGGACGAGACATCGTCGCGTTCCTCGGGCCCCGCGATCTGCGGCAGATAGGCGTTGTAGAGCACCATCGACACGGAGATCGAGGCGTTCGCCACGATGAGCAGGAACACGCCGAGCAGATAGCGGTGCCCGTCCAGGAAGAACATCGCGGCCGTCGCGGTCGCGCCCGTGTAGGCCGCCGCCGCGAGAAGGGGCTTCTTGCGGCCTGTACGGTCCGCCGCCGCGCCCACGATCGGCATGAGGATCACCGCGACGACGAGGGAGGCCGAGATCGCGTACGCGAACAGCGACCCGGCGCGGATCGGGATGCCCAGCGGATGGACGTAGCCGTCGGCGTCGGCGGCGGCCTTCGCGACCGACGTCAGATACGGCCCGAGGAACACCGTGACGACGCTGGTCGAGTAGACGGAGCAGGCGAAGTCGTAGAAGTACCATCCGCGTTGCTCGCGGCGCCGCTCGCCGGCGTCGGCCGTCCCGGCGGCCGTGCCGTCCGCAGGCTCGGCGGTGTCCGTGGTCTCGGCGCTCATTGCGCACCCCTCGTCTCTCCCCGTGGAGACGTCACCGGGCCGGCGTCAGGCCCAGGCCCCCCGCTCGCTCAGCACCGAACGCAGCGTCTCGATGTGATCGGTCATGATGCCATCCACCCCGAGGTCCAGGAGCGCGGCCATCCGCTCCGGTTCGTTGACCGTCCAGACGTGCACCTGGAGGCCGCGTGCGTGCGCCTCCCGCACGAAGCGCCGGTCGACGACCCGCACGCCGCCCTGGCTCTCCGGGACCTGCGCGCAGACCGCACCGGCGCGCAGCGCCGCCGGGATGCCGTACGAACGCAGCCGCAGGGCCAGGACGCCGCGGACACCGTAGGAGGTGGCGAGCCTGGGGCCCGCCAGCCGGTGCGCCCTGGCGACGCGCGCCTCCGCGAACGAGCCGACGCACACCCGGTCCCAGGAGTCCGTACGGCGGATCAGCTCCACGAGGGGCACGAGCGCGGGCTCCGACTTGATGTCCACGTTCCAGCGGGCCTCGGGGAAGGCCTCCAGCAGTTCCTCGAACAGCGGCAGCGGTTCGCGCCCCGCCACCCGGGCCCGCTCTATCTCGCTCCACGGCAGCTCCGCTATCCGGCCCCGGGAGTCCGTGACCCGGTCCAGGGTGGAGTCGTGGAAGGCGACCAGCCGGCCGTCCGCCGAGGCGTGCACATCGGTCTCGAAGTAGCGGTACCCGGCGTCGGCGGCGCGGCGGAACGCGGCCGCGGTGTTCTCGATCCCGTCGGCCGCACCGCCCCGGTGGGCGAACGCGAGCGGGGCCGGGTGGTCCAGATAGGGGTGTTGTACGGAAGTCACTGCGGCAGTATGGCCTGCCCGGATGTCCGGGCGGCGACCGTGGTGCCACCGTCTTCCGTGATCGCGAAGAAGCGCAGGAAGAACTGGGCGAGCGGGCCGATGGCCAGGGTGTAGAGGACCGTGCCCACTCCGAGGGAACCGCCGAGCAGGAACCCGGTGGCCACGACCGAGATCTCGATCGCCGTGCGGACGAGCCGGATCGACCGGCCGGTCCGCCGGTGCAGCCCGGTCATCAGTCCGTCCCTCGGCCCGGGACCGAACCGGGCGGCGATGTAGAGCCCGGTCGCCACGCCGTTGAGGACGATCCCCGCGGCCATCACCCCGGCCTGCGCCGCGAGCCCGTGCACCTCGGGGACCAGGGCGAGGGTGCCGTCCATCGCGAGACCGACGGCGAAGACGTTGGAGACGGTGCCCAGCCCCGGCCGCTGCCGGAGCGGGATCCAGAGCAGCAGCACGATGGCGCCGATGATGATGGAGACGATCCCGATGCTGATCCCCGTGTGCTCGGCGAGCCCCTGGTGCAGCACGCCCCAGGGCTCCAGCCCGAGACCGGCGACGACCAGCAGCGCCGAACTCGCCCCGTACAGCGCCAGGCCCGCGTAGAGCTGGATCAGCCGTCGGGGGAGGTGTGACCCGCGCGGTACGGCGGTGATGGACAAGTGGTGCCCCCTGGTGTGGTGATTGTGGACTGCTGCATGTCACTCTGTGGCAGGGGATTGGCTGCCAACTATGGCCAATCCGAGGAAGGTGGACTGATTCTCATGGCGCAGTGGACTTCGGCCGTCGGTGCGGCACAGCTCGCCCGGCAGCTCCACGCCCAGCAGCCCCGGCCTGCGGGCTCCGGCAGCCGCAGGCCGCCCGCCTATCGCGCGCTCGCCGACGGCATCCGGCTCCTCGTGCTGGAGGGCCGCGTCCCGGTGGCCGCCCGGCTGCCCGCCGAGCGTGAACTGGCACTCGCCCTCTCCGTCAGCCGTACGACGGTCGCCGCGGCCTACGAGGCGCTGCGCGCCGAGGGCTTCCTGGAATCGCGGCGCGGGGCCGGCAGCTGGACGGCCGTCCCCGCGGGCAACCCGCTGCCCGCCCGCGGCCTGGAACCGCTGCCGCCCGAGGCACTCGGATCGATGATCGACCTGGGCTGCGCCTCGCTGCCCGCCCCCGAGCCGTGGCTGACCCGGGCCGTCCAGGGAGCTCTGGAGGAGCTGGCCCCGTACGCCCACACCCACGGCGACTATCCGGCCGGTCTCCCCGCGCTGCGGCAGATGATCGCCGCCCGGTACACCGAGAGCGGCATCCCCACGATGCCCGAACAGATCATGGTCACCACCGGGGCGATGGGTGCCATCGACGCGATCTGCCACCTCTTCGCCGGCCGCGGCGAACGGATCGCGGTGGAGTCCCCGAGCTACGCCAACATCCTCCAGCTGATGCGGGAGGCGGGCGCCCGCCTCGTGCCGGTGGCCATGGAGGAGGGGCTCGGCGGCTGGGACATGAATCGGTGGCGCCAGGTGCTGAGGGACGCGGCTCCCCGGCTCGCGTACGTGGTCGCGGACTTCCACAACCCCACCGGAGCCCTCGCCGACGAGGACCGCCGCCGCGCACTGGTGGACGCCGCCCGGTCGGCCGGCACGGTCCTGGTCGTCGACGAGACGATGCACGAGCTGCATCTGGACGACGACGTGCACATGCCCCGCCGCGTCTGTGCCTTCGACCCGGCCGGCAGCACCGTGCTCACCGTCGGATCGGCCAGCAAGGCCTTCTGGGCCGGCATGCGCATCGGCTGGGTCCGCGCCGCGCCGGACGTGATCCGCAGCCTGGTGGCCGCCCGCGCCTACGCGGACATGGGGACTCCGGTCCTCGAACAGCTCGCCGTCAACTGGCTGATGCGCACCGGCGGCTGGGAGCAGGCCTTGCAGATCCGCCGGGAGCAGGCGCGGGACAACCGGGACGCGCTCGTCACGGCGGTGCGCCGGGAGCTGCCGGACTGGGAGTTCACCGTGCCGCGCGGCGGGCTGACGCTCTGGGTGCGCACCGGCGGCCTCTCCGGCTCGCGGCTCGCGGTGGCCGGGGAGCGGGTCGGGGTACGGGTGCCGTCCGGGCCCCGGTTCGGCGTCGACGGCGCCTTCGAGGGCTACGTACGACTGCCGTTCACGGTCGGTGGTCCGGTGGCGGACGAGGCGGCCCTGCGGCTGGCGGCCGCCGCCCGGCTGGTCGGTTCGGGGGCGGGGGCGGGGGCCGAGGCACCCCGTACGTTCGTGGCCTGAGTGCCTGAGTGCCTGCGGCATACGGGAGGGGCCCGCGGATCAACTGATCCGCGGGCCCCTCCCGTTGTCCGGGTCAGTCGCTGAGAGCCAGGCCGTCGACGGCGACGGAAGCGGTCACGGTGTCCGCCCTCACCGGGTCGGGGACGCTCGCCTCGACCGCGGTGCGCCGCTCGGGAAGCAGGTCGAGCACCGCCTGGCGCTGCGCCTCGCTCGTCGCGTCGTCGTACGGGTCGGGCGTGGCCGGCACCTGGATGCGCAGCACCTGGCCGGTGCCGAGCCGCGCGTACCCACGGCCGGGCGGGACGACCGGAGTGGGGGTGGTGTGCGGCTCAAGGCCGAGGACGGACTCGATCTGACCGGGCGAGCAGTGGCCGAGGACGACCCGGGCCCTGGTGTGGGACCGGACCGTGTCGCTCAGGGCGTCCAGGCTGTCGAACTGCTCGGTCATCACCACGGTGACGTTGGCGGCTCTGCCGTGACGCAGGGGCACCTGGAGCAGCTCCTGCGGATCGGGTCCGCCGTCGGCCGCGGCGAGGTGGCCGAGCACGCTCGGCCGGTCCAGCAGGATCCAGAGGGGGCGCCGGGTGTCCTCGGGGGCCGCGTGGCCGGCCTGCCGGGCCCGGTTGGCGTCGATCAGCCGCCGTTCCGTCTCGTTGGCCGCCCATTCCAGGGTGGACAGCGCCCCGGCCAGTCCGCACTCGACGGCCAGGACCCCCTCGCGCCCGGTGAAGCAGGCGTACTCGCCGGTGCCACTGCCCTCGATGATCAGGATGTCGCCCTGCTGGAGCGCCTGCAGGGCGATGGAACGCAGGAGCGTGGTGGTGCCGCTGCCGGGCTGCCCGGCGATCAGCAGGTGTGGCTCGGTGGAGCGTCCTCCGGTCCGCCAGACGACCCCGGGCGCGTCCCGGGTCTCGTCGCCGTCGCTCACCGGCACCGTGCGCTGCACCGCGCCGTCGTCCGTGAACCCGAGGACGGTCTCGCCGGGGGCGGTGACGAAGCGCTGGGCGGTGAGGGAGGTGGGCAGGGCGTCGAGCACGTTCATGACGAGCTGGTTGCCCTCCTCGTCCCAGCTGAACAGGTACTCCCGGCCGCGGCCCGACTTGGCATGCAGCAGTTGTTCGATCCGGGCGCGGGAAGCGGCCTCGCTGTCGGTGAAGTAGGCGGGATATGTCACACGGAGACTGCTGACACGGCCGTCGCCGTCGAACTCGTACCCGCTGAAGACCTTGTCCCACTCGCCGCCGTGCGTGAACAGCGGGCTGGGGTCGTCGGCCGTCGAGAAGTACGGCACGAGCGCCTCGTACAGGGCCTGCAGACGCCCGGTCTCCGCCTCGTCGGGGCCGGTTCTGACGGGGGTGCGTTCCCGTCCCTTCCATGCGGCGGCGCCCATCACCGTGACGAGGGCCAGCAGCGGCCCGTACGGGATGAGCGCGACCACGAGCACGCAGGCCGCGACGAGGAACAGCGTGGGACCACGCCGGTCCTTGGGCGTCGCGGCCCACTTCTGCCGTCCTGCACCGGCCAGCAGCCGCAGACCACGAGTGATCATGATCAGCGGATGGAGCACGTCGGTGGCGCTGTCGGCGGCCGTGCGCGCGAACTCGCGACTGCGAGTGATCGAAGCGCTGCCGCTGCTCAGAATGCGGGGAAGTGGTCGCCGGGCCACGTGTGTCTCCTGAAGGGGTGGGAGCGGGAGCGGAGGGTCAGAACTTGATCCCGCCCAAGAGGCCGGCGAGGCTCGCCCCGCCCGCGGTGATGCTCGGTGCGATGGCGGTGCCGGCCAGGTAGAAGCCGAACAGGGCGGTGACGAGGGCGTGCGACGCCTTGAGACCGTCCTTCCTGAAGAACAGGAAGACGATGATGCCGAGGATGACGACGCCTGACATGGAAAGGATCATGAGTGGTTCTCCTGGTTGGGGGGACAGTCACCATGAGTCCTTCCAAGCTCACCGGAAGTATCTATATGATAAAAGCTGCAATTGGGTGAAAAGTCGGTTTTTTCACTGGACTGGCGGACAAGGAGGCGTCGGCGGAACGGAAATCCGGAGCCGGGCCGACCCCGTCGTCACTCGACGTGATCCTTTGCCATGGGCGGGCCGGGGCATGTGCGCTCCCGGGCAGTACCCTGTCGTTTCACTCGTACGGCCCACGCCGCGCACGCCCCGGCAGGCCGGCAGCAGCACGAACGGTTAAGGAAGGCGGTCCCCCGATGAGCGAAACCCCTGATCCCGCTGTGGTCGAGCTGGCGACCAAGGTCTTCGACCTGGCACGTCACGGCGACGCCGACGCGCTCGCGGCCTACGTCGACGCCGGTGTCCCGGTGAACCTCACCAACGACCGGGGCGACTCGCTGCTGATGCTCGCGGCCTACCACGGGCACGCCCCCGCCGTCACGGCCCTGACAGGTCGCGGCGCCGACCCGGACCGCGCCAACGACCGCGGGCAGACGCCGCTCGCCGGAGCGGTCTTCAAGGGCGAGGACGCGGTGATCAAGGCCCTGCTCGACGCGGGAGCCGATCCGGCGGCCGGAACACCCTCCGCGCTGGACACGGCGCGCATGTTCGGCAAGGCCGACCTGCTGGAACTCTTCGGCGCCCACTGAACGGGCTTCGCCGTAAATGTGGTCGCGGTGGCGAAATGGGTGGGTCATCATGACGTCGCGGGCCCGATTCGGGCCACCGACGAGAGGCAGGAAGATGCTCTACACCAGGCAGAAGACGGCGGTCGGCCGATCATGTTGCTGCGCGGCCTAGTGCCCACCCGGCACGTGGAACTGCACAGTCCCGGTTGCGTCGACAGCTTGATGTGAGGCTTTTCCCATGTTTGATCCGTTCATAGCGCCGAGCGGCACCCTGCTCGGTCTGCTGCAGAGGGGCCGCGGCGACGGCACGCTCCACGCACTCGCCGCACCACGCCCCGAGGCCCTGGCGGCTCTCAACCACTGTGTTCTGAGCGACCCGCGTCACGACTGGCAGGTCGAGAACCGCTCCCTCTACTACGCCCGCCTGTACCTCGATCTCGACGGTGGGATCGAGGAGATCGAGCGGCACCTGTGCGATGCCGACGACCACCTCGACACGGACGACTCACGGACCGGCCTGGCCCTGGCGGTCCTCGGACACCTCGCCTCGTACGGCCGCGACGACGCCCTGGCCCTCCTGCGGCGCTACGCCGCGACCGGCTCCAACTGGGCCTGGGCCCTGGACGAGCTGGCGCTGCGTGACGACGACGCCGGGCTCCGGTCCCTCGCCGTGCCCGTGCTCGCCCGGTTCCCGGACGACGCCGAGGGCCGCGCCGAGCTGGCCACCACCGTGCGTGACGCCTACGAGCCGCGCCCCTGGCGGCTCTGGGCCGACGATCCGCGCGCCTCGGTCGGCGCCCGGGTCAGGGCCGCCTCCGAACAGGGCTCGTTCGACCGCTGGCAGCGGCAGATGCGGCCGGGCGGCCCCCGCCCGGGATGGAGCGTCCAGGCGGTGTTCGACTGGGCCCAGGAAGGGCTCGACCGCGGCAGCTCTCTCCATGTGCCGGCCGCCCGCTGCCTCTCCGCGGTGGCGGGGCCCGAGGACCGGCCCGTGATCGTCGAGGCCGCCCGCAGCGGTCCGGAAGGCGCCCGCTGCGCCGCGTTGCACTACCTCGCCGCCGAGGTCCGCGACCCGGCCGTGCTCGACCTGATCGAGGCCGCGGCGGTCGGCGCCTCGCGCACCGTCGCCGAAGCGGCCGTCGCCGCCTTCGAGCGGATGTGCGGCGAACCCGCCGTGGAACGTGCGCGCCGCTGGGCACGGCGGCCCGACGCGCTCGGCGCCTCGGCGGCCGGTGTGCTGGCCGGTCGTGGCGGCGCACAGGACTCCCCGCTGGTGCTCGGTGCCCTGCGTGACGCCGTACGGGGCGAGGGGCCGGACACGCCTCGCCTCTGGTCCCTGGTCGACGGCGCCGGCCGGCTCGGCATCGCCTGCGCCGCTCCCGTGCTGCGCCATGTCTACCGGGAGACGTCCTCCTCCCATCTGCGAGGCAGGGCCGCCCGGGCCCTTGCAGCCACCGACCCCTCCTTCGCCACCGGCTTCGCCGTCGAATGCCTGTGGGACTGCGAGGAGACGACCCGGGAGGTCGCCGCACGCCACGCGGAGACCGGTGACATCAGGGTGGCCGAGCGCCTGCGCCGGCTGGCAGCCGATCCGGCCGAGGAGGCCGAGGTGCAGTCGGCCGTACGCAGCAGGATCGGACCGGACACGCCGGCGGTCTGACGGGGCCGGACACCCCGCCCCATCGCACAGCCGCAGAACCGCAGGAGCGCAGCGCGTCGGGGGCGCGCCGCGCCGTACCGCCTCGCCCCGCCACCCGGGGCCTCCGCCACTCCGGACCGCATCCCCACCGCGCCCTGCGCCCCGTTCGTAGGGCCGCGCGCCACTATGGAGGGATGACCGGACGCTGGGAGTTCTGGATCGACCGAGGCGGCACGTTCACCGATGTGGTGGGCCGGGCCCCCGACGGGCGGCTGGTCACCCGCAAGCTCCTCTCGTACGACCCCGAGCGCCACCGGGACGCCGCCGTGGCCGGCATCCGGCTGCTGCTGGGGCTCGCACCGGACGAACCGGTCCCCGCCGACCGGGTCGCCGCCGTCAGAATGGGCACCACCGTCGCCACGAACGCCCTGCTGGAGCGGCGCGGCGAACCCACCGTGCTGGTCATCACGGAAGGCTTCCGGGACGCCCTGCGCATCGCGTACCAGAACCGGCCCCGGCTCTTCGACCGCCGCATCCTGCTTCCCGAGGCGGTGTACGAGCGGGTGATCGAGGTCCCCGAGCGGGTCGACGCCCAGGGGCGGACGGTCAGGCCCCTGGACCGGGCCGCGGTGGCGGAGCGGCTGCGTGCCGCGCGAGGCGAGGGTCTCAGCAGCGCGGCCGTCGTCCTCATGCACGGCTACCGACACCCGGAACACGAGAAGGCGGTCGCCGCCGAGGCCCGTGCGGCGGGGTTCACCCAGATCAGCTGCTCCCACGAGGTCAGCCCACTGATCAAGCTGGTGCCGCGCGGCGACACCACCGTCGTCGACGCCTACCTCTCACCGATCCTGCGCCGGTACGTCGACACGATCGCCGGTGAGCTCGCCGGCATCCGGCTGATGTTCATGCAGTCCAACGGCGGCCTGCGCGAGGCCGGCGGTTTCCGGGGCAAGGACGCGGTGCTGTCCGGGCCGGCCGGCGGTGTCGTCGGCATGGCCCGTACCTCCGGGCAGGCCGGATACGACCGGGTGATCGGCTTCGACATGGGCGGCACATCCACCGATGTCTCGCACTACGCGGGCGAGTTCGAACGCGAGCTCGGCACCGAGGTGGCGGGCGTACGGATGCGCGCCCCCATGATGAACATCCACACCGTCGCGGCGGGCGGCGGTTCGGTCCTGCACTTCGACGGCCGGCGCTACCGGGTCGGCCCCGACTCGGCGGGAGCGGTACCCGGCCCGGCCTGCTACCGCAGGGGCGGACCGCTGACCGTCACCGACGCCCAGGTGATGCTCGGGCGGATCCAGCCGGCCCATTTCCCGGCGGTCTTCGGCTCCGACGGGGACATGCCCCTCGACGCGGACATCGTGCGCGAGCTCTTCGAGACGCTCGCCGACGAGGTCGCACGGGCCACCGGGACGAGGCGCACAGCAGCCGAAACCGCCGCCGGATTCCTGGAGATCGCGGTGCTCAACATGGCGAACGCGGTCAAGAAGATCTCCGTGCAGCGCGGGCGCGACATCACCCGCTACGCCCTCACCGGCTTCGGCGGCGCGGGCGGCCAGCACGTCTGCGCCGTCGCCGACGCCCTCGGCATCGACACGGTCCTCGTACCCCCGCTGGCCGGTGTGCTGTCCGCCTACGGCATCGGGCTGGCCGACGCCACCGCCATGCGCGAACAGTCCGTCGAGGCGCCGCTCGACACCTCCACCCGGGCCCGCCTGGGCGAACTCTGCGACGCGCTGGCCGCCCGTACCCGGGCCGAACTGCGCGCGGACGGCGTCGCGGACCGCGCGATCAGCACCCGGGCGCGCGTACTCCTGCGGTACGAGGGAACCGACGCGAGCCTCTCCGCCGACCTGGACACGGCGACCGCCATGAACGAGGCGTTCACGGGCGAGCACCGTGCGCGCTACGGCTTCACCATGGACCGGCCGCTCGTCGTCGAGGCGGTCTCCGTCGAGGCGACCGGGGCGGCGGGGGAGCATGCGGCCCCGAGTCCTGGACCGGAGCGGGGCGGGGCCACCGCGCCGCAGTCCCGTGAAACGGCACGGATGTTCGCCGGGGGACGATGGCAGGACGCCGCACTCCACCGCAGAACGGACCTGCGGCCGACGGACACGGTGACCGGTCCGGCCGTCATCGCCGAGGCGGACGCCACCACCGTCGTCGACCCGGGCTGGCAGGCCGTCCCCGGCGCCACCGGCCACCTGATCCTGACCCGCGCCCTTCCACGCCCCGCGAGGCAGGCCGTCGGCACCCGTGTCGACCCGGTCATGCTGGAGGTGTTCAACAACCTCTTCATGTCCATCGCCGAGCAGATGGGCGTGCGCCTGGAGAACACAGCCCGCTCCGTCAACATCAAGGAGCGGCTCGACTTCTCCTGCGCCCTCTTCGACGCGGACGGCAACCTGATCGCCAACGCACCGCACATCCCGGTACACCTCGGCTCCATGGGGGAGTCCATCAAGGAAGTGCTGCGCCGCAACCACGGAACGATGCGGCCCGGCGACGTCTACGCCATCAACGATCCGTACCACGGCGGCACGCATCTGCCCGATGTGACCGTCGTGACGCCGGTGTTCGACGAGACGGACGGCGAGCCCGCGCTGCGCTTCCTGGTGGCCTCGCGGGGCCACCACGCGGAGATCGGCGGCATCACGCCCGGCTCGATGCCGGCCTTCAGCCGTACCGTCGACGAGGAGGGCGTGCTCTTCGACAACTGGCTCCTGGTACGGGACGGCATCTTCCGCGAGGCCGGGACCCGCGAGCTGCTCACCACCGCCGCGTACCCCTCCCGTGACCCGGACACCAACCTCGCCGACCTGCGCGCCCAGATCGCAGCCAACGAGAAGGGCATCGCCGAACTGCGCCGCATGGTCGATCAGTTCGGCCCCGACGTCGTCGACGCCTACATGGCGCACGTGCAGGACAACGCCGAGGAGTCCGTGCGGCGCATCGTCGCCGGACTGCGGGACGGCCACTGCCGGTACGAGACCGACAACGGTGCCGTGATCGAGGTGACGCTGGCCGTGGACCGGGAAGCCCGCAGCGCCGTCGTCGACTTCACCGGCACCTCGCCGCAGCAGCGGGGCAACTTCAACGCGCCGAAGTCGGTGGTCATGGCCGCCGTGCTGTACGTGTTCCGGACCCTGGTGGCCGACGACATCCCGCTCAACAGCGGGTGCCTCACCCCCCTGGAGATCAGGGTCCCGGAGGGCTCGATGCTGGCCCCCGTCAACCCGGCGGCCACGGTCGCCGGAAACGTCGAGACCTCGCAGGCCGTCACGGGAGCGCTGTACGCCGCCCTGGGAGTCCAGGCCGAGGGCTCGGGCACCATGAACAACCTCACCTTCGGCAACGACCGGGTGCAGTACTACGAGACCGTGGCGAGCGGTTCGGGTGCGGGGGACGGCTTCGACGGCACGGACGCCGTACAGACCCACATGACCAATTCGCGGCTCACCGA
The DNA here is from genome assembly GCF_040295435.1 of Streptomyces sp. NPDC002809. Classification (NCBI taxonomy): domain Bacteria; kingdom Bacillati; phylum Actinomycetota; class Actinomycetes; order Kitasatosporales; family Streptomycetaceae; genus Streptomyces; species Streptomyces sp. NPDC002809. Next base: position 28,182 of record NZ_JBEOVJ010000075.1, on the reverse strand, counting down.
TCCCGAGATCCTCGAATGGCGCTACCCCGTGCTGCTGGAGAGCTTCCGGGTGCGCGAGGGAAGCGGCGGGCGCGGCCACTGGCGCGGCGGCTGCGGGGTGGAACGCCGGATCCGCTTCCTCGAACCCGTCACGGTCGCGCTGCTCACCGGCCACCGCCGTGTCCCGCCGTACGGCATGGCGGGCGGCGGGACGGGCGCCCTCGGCAGCCAGCACATCGAACGCGCCGACGGCGCGCGTACCCCGCTGAAGGGCTGCGACACCGCCGACCTGGGCGCCGGGGACGTACTGGTCGTCCGCACCCCGGGCGGCGGGGGCTACGGAGCTCCGGAGACGGCCGGCGGCGGGGACTGAAGAGCCGCGGAGACGGCGGGTGGCGGGGACTGCGGCCCCCGGACACGGCGGGTGGCGGGGGCGGCGGATCCCCGGAACACGACGGGTCGCCGGGCTCGTGGAGACCCCCAGGGCGGGGCATGACCGACTCCGGGGCAACCGGTCGCATCTGCGCCGTTTCGACCGTTGTCAGTCCGAGGACCTAATCTGTGCAGCGTGACTTCGCCTGCCTACACGGAAAACGCTGCGCCCCAGCTCAGCGCGGGGCCGCGGCCCGCACCGGGCCCGGCCGCCGACGAGGGGCTCTCGCGGCGGCTGCGCGCGCTCGCCTGCACGGCGCCGCTGCACGACCTCGACGTGCGCAAGGCGAACCTCGCCGGTGAGTACACCGTGTACGCGATGGCCGAGGTCGCCCTCGCGGCCATCGACCACGTCACCCTCAACATGGACTTCGACACCGGAGCCGACCACGACCAGATAGTGGCCAGACTGCTTCCGCGCGTCGCCGCGCAGGCCCCGAGCCGCCCCGTCGCCGAGCACGAACGGGTCGCCCGCTGGGTGCTGGAGAACCTGATCAACGTCGGCAGTGTGGACCGCGGATTCCGCGCGGTCTACGGCACCTTCGGGGCCGACGGCGTCTACGTGCGCCGGGACTACGACTTCAAACTGATCGAGGAAGTCCCGGGATACGGCGGCACCGTGTACCTGCGGGCCACCGACGAAGCGGTCAACGTCCTGGTCGGCGCGCTCGACACGGACGTCACCAGCGCCCAGATCGCCGCAGAGGTGAAGTTGGAGGTCCTGATCAGCCGGGGCCGCCTCGCCGACGCCCAGCTCGCGGCGGAGCAGGCCCGCTACCGGACCGTGCAGTACGCGGAGACGCTCCGCAAGACGCTCGACGCGACCCGGCGCAACGTCCGCGCGGTCGACTGGCTCAACGCCGTGCCCGACATGATCGCCGAGGCACTCGACCACGTCGCCGACCGGTACCGCCACGAGAACGCGATCCTCACCAACATCCGCAAGGCCCGCGACGAGGCCGAGGAACCCGAGCACAAGAGGCGCGCCGCCGAGCTCGTCGACATCGTCAAGGACTGCATCCGCCGCCACACCCAGCTCCAGTCCCGCCTCCTGGAGGCGGGACCGCTGTTCCGCGCCGAGCAGGACCGCCAGGCCTTCGCCGCGCCCGCCGCCCGCGCGGGACTCGACCTCTACGGACAGCTCCTGGCACCGTTGCTGCCGCTCCCCGTCGAGCAGGCGATCCGGGCCACCGACGCGTTCTTCGCGAACGGCACAGGACTGCGCACCCCCACCTCGGTCCGGGTGGGCGACCTGGTCGACATGCTGCTCACCCCGCCGCTCGAACGGGAACACCTGGGCGCCGAGATGCCCGAGCCGGATCTGATCGCCACCCCGGACGACAGCCGGTTCAGCGAGGAGCAGCTGGCCTCCGCGATGGAGCTGCTCGACCTGGAACACGACGCGCCGCGCCGCCTCTCCGGACTTCTGGCCGAGGCCCGGCGGCGCGACGCGGACCTGCCCTACCTGGTCGCCCTGCTCGCGGTGCACGCCGCCAGCCCGCCGGTCGGCACCGCGTACCGCCAGGGCGAGCGCCGGCTGCTGTTCTCCGTGGACGACGGCACGCCGCTGGAGGACCCCGAGTTCGGCGGCGCCGACCTGATCGTGGGCATGGCCCTGCTGGACGCCGTCGGCATGGCGGCGGACCGTGCGGAGGCGACATGAGGACGCGCCCCACCCCGGCCGCCCCCGCGAGAACCGGCGCCGCGGGCGCGAGCACCCCGGCCGCGAGCACCGCGGCCGGCCACCCCGTGCCGAAGACGTTCCGCAACGCCGGCCACCCCGTACCGAGGACCTGCCGCAACGCCGGCCACCCCGTACCGAGGACCTGCCGCAACCTCGGCCACCCCGTGCCGAAGACCTTCCGCAACGCCGGCCACCCCGTACCGAAGACTGCCCGCACCAAGGAGCGACCGTCGTGAGCGACCACCGCGCAGAGCACACCGACGCGTGGAACGAGCCGACCGCCGCGCACCCGGCCGACCGGGCGACACCCACGGCCGGCCACCCCGGCGACCGGCCCGCCTCCGGGCCGTCGGCCGCCCCCGCCGCGGTCACCCCCGCCGATGCGGCGGACGCCTCCCGGCTCGTCGCCTTCGGGCTCCAGCCCAAACTGCTGCCCGCCCGCGACGCCGAGTACGCCGAGCTGCTCCGCCGCTACCGGGAGGAGCCGGCCTTCGCCCGGCTCGCCGACGCCGTGGCCACCGGGCTCGGCCTCGTCGTACTGGAGGTGTCCACCCGGGCCGGCATGGCCGTCACGGCGGGCGAGGACTCGGTCTTCGCCGTACGCATGGGCGACTACGCCCGGCGCGCCTCCTCGGACTCCGCCGACCGCTTCCTCCACGGACTCGCGCACCTGGCCGTCGCCGCGATGGCCTTCCCACGCCCCGAGGACCTCGCCGACGACGCGTACATCGGCCGGATCACGGTCAACGGCGTCGACGCCTTCGTCCGCCAGGCGTGCCACCGGCTGGAGGAGCGGGCGGAGGAACACGGTGACAACACCGACCCTGCCAGCGAGGCCCCCGGCCTGGAGGCCGGGTGGCGGATCTACGCCCGTCGCAGCGCCACCGGAGCGACGAAGGACGCCCGCCGTCTGGCCGGCTCCACCACCGGCATCGTCGGCAAGGCCGTGGCCTTCCTCACTGACTCCGGCTTCCTCCAGCGCACCGGGGACGACGCCGGAGGCGCCTTCCGCACCACCGCCCGCTACCAGCTCCAGGTCCGGGACATGGCAGGCGGTGCCGCGATGGCCGAGCTCCTGGAACTGGGCGTGGTGCCGGTCACCGACGGATCCGCGACCTTGCTGCCGCCACCCGACCCCGACGACCTGGAACTGGCGGCCGACGCAGGTCTGCCGTTCCACGGCTGACCGCCCCCCACCGCCGGGGGCCGGCCCTGACCGCCCCGCCATCGACGTCTCCTTCCCGCTGCCTGAACGACGAGAGTCCGCCGCCATGTACGAGCTGTCCCGGGTCCGCCTCTACTCCATCGGGCCTGCCGGCGCGCGCTACGCCGACACCGTGCTCGATCTGCGCGGGGTCGGCGAGCCAGTGCCCCACCCCGCACCGGCCCAGGCGGAGTTCTTCGAGGACGAGCCGGTCGGGCCGCCGCGCCGGCCCGCGCCCGCCGGGGTGCTCTTCCTGGAGAACGGCGGCGGCAAGTCCGTCCTGCTGAAGCTGATCTTCTCGGTGATGCTGCCCGGTCACCGCAACACCCTCGGCGGCGCCAGCTCCGGCGTGCTGCGCAAGTTCCTGCTCGCGGAGGACTGCGGACACGTCGCGCTGGAGTGGCAGCACACGCTGACCGGCGAGTGCGTGGTCGTCGGCAAGGTCAGCGAGTGGCGCGGACGCCAGGTCTCCAACGACCCGAGGAAGTTCGCCGAGGCCTGGTACTCCTTCCGCCCCGGACCCGGGCTCAGCCTCGACTCGCTGCCCGTCGCCGAGGCCAGTTCGGTCGGCCGCCCCGCCGAGGGCGTCTCCGGCGCCCGCGGCAGGCGCCGCACCATGAAGGGCTTCCGCGACGCGCTGACCGAGGCGGGCAAGTTCTACCAACACCTCGACGTGCACTGGGAAGAGATCCACGACCGCTGGAACGAGCACCTCGGCGAACTGGGCCTGGACCCCGAACTCTTCCGCTACCAGCGCGAGATGAATGCCGACGAGGGCGAGGCGGCCGGGCTCTTCGCGGTGAAGAAGGACTCCGACTTCACCGATCTGCTGCTGCGCGCCGTCACCGACACCCGCGACACCGACGGCCTCGCCGACCTCGTCAGCGGCTTCGGGAACAAGCTGGGCCGCCGTGCCGAGCTCACCGCCGAACGCGACTTCACCGCAGGCTCCGTCGACCTGCTCGGCCGCATCGTGGAAGCCGCCGAGGCACGCTCCAGGACCCGGGACATCCACGCCGGTGCCGAGCGACGCACCCGCACCCTGGCCCGCAGGCTCTCCGCCCGCGCAGGCCTGGAGCGCGGCCGGACCGCGGAGCTCGCCCAGCAGGTCACCGGCGCCGCCCACACCGTCACCGGTGCCGAGGAGACCCGAAGCCGCAGCGCCCTGATCGCTGCCGAACTGGCCTACCGGCATGCCTCCCTGGCCCTGACCGCGGCCGAGAAGAGTGCCGCGGCCCAGCGCCGGGAACTCGGCGACGCCCGCACCCTGCACTCCGCCTGGCAGGCCGCCGAGGCGGTGCTCCGCCACCGGGCCGCCGCCGACCGTTCCGCCCGCGTCGCCGTCGCGATCCGAGAGGCCGAGCGCGACGCCGCCCCGGCCCTGGCCGCCCGTGCCACCGCGGCCGGCGATCTCGTACGGGCCCTGCACACGGCCGCGGAAGCGGGCGAGAGCGTGGCCAACGAGGAGGAGGAGCGCTCCGACACCCTGCAGACCGCGGGCGAGGCCGCCCACCGAGACGCCACCACCGCCGCCACCGAGGCCCAGCGCGCCCGCAGCGAGGCCGGCCACCTGCGCCAGCGCCTCGCCGAGGTGGAGCAGGAGACCGCGGAAGCCGTCCGCGCGGGCTGGCTCGACGACACCGCACCCAACGCGGACCCTGCCCGCGCCGCGCTCGCCGCCAACGACGCCGAACAGTCCGCCGTAGCCGCATGGGACATCGCCCGCGAGGCCGCCGGGACCGCGGCGGACCGCTCCAGGCAGGCCACCGCGGCCGAGAGCCGGGCCGAACTCGCCGCCGCGCGTGCCGCCGACGGCGCCCGCGCTGCTGAGCAGTCGTACGAGGCCGAGCTCAGGGCAGCCGAGTCCATCGCCGCCGACCACCGCCTCGCCGACCTGCTGGGCCTGCCCGCTGCCGGAGGTGTCCCCCGGCCCCGGCGGGGCGCACAGGACGCGCAGGGCGGTGCGGAGGACCAGCAGCAGTACGACGAGGGCGTGAGCGCGGAGTCCGGCTCCACCGCCCCGGACGGGACCGGACCGGCCGCTCACGGTGCCCACACCGCCACGGCCGCACAGCCCAGGTCCGCCGGACAGCACCTCACCGCGGACGAGTTCGACCGCAGTGCGGAAGAGCTGCGGGACCTCCTCGACCAGGGCGTCGCCTCCGCCGAACGACGGCTCTTCGAACTGCGCACCGCGGCCGCGGACGACTCCCGCATCCTGGGCGCGCTCGGCGACGGCGGACTGCTGCCGCCCGGGCCCGACGTCCTCGCCACCGTCGAATACCTCGGTGAACACGGCATCCCGGCGCTGCCGGGGTGGCGCTACCTCGCCCAGGCCGTCGACCCAGCCGACCACGCGGCCGTACTCGCGGCCCGCCCCGAACTCGTCGACGGCGTCGTCATCACGGACCCGGGCGCGCACGCCCGCGCCCGCGAGGTCCTCGGTGCCGCAGCACTCCTGCCCCGCTCCGCCGTGGCCGTGGGCACCGCTGCCGCGCTGCTCGCCCCCGTGCCGGACCCCGCAGCCGGCTCCGGCGCGAGCACCGACGGCGTGTTCCTCGTCCCGCCGAACCCGGCGATGCACGACGAGCACGCAGCCGACGAGGAACGGCAGGCGCTCAGGAGCCGGACCGCGGCCCGCGACGAGGACATCCGCACGCTGGCGGCCCGCCTCACCGGGGACCGCTCGCTCGCCGCCCGTATCGGCTCCTGGCGCGCCGACTGCCCGCCCGGCATGCTCACCGAACTCGCGGAGGCCGCCCGCACCGCCCGTACGGCCGCCGAGACGGCCCAGGCCGTTCTCGCCGAGGCCCGTACAGTGCGGGCCGAGGCGGACGAGGCCGCGGCGGACACCGCCCGCGTCCGCGACGAACGCCAGGAGGCCGCCCAGCGCGCCCGCCGCGCCGCCGACGCGCTCGCCGGACTCGCCTTCCGGCTCCGCGAACGGGCGGGCTGGCAGGCCAAGCTGCGCGAACTGGTCGACGAGGCGGCCGAGTCCGAGGCACGGGCCACCGTCTGCCTGGAGCGGGCCCGCGCCGCCGACGAGGACCGCAGGGCCGCCCAGCGAGCAGCCGACGACGCCCGCCGCACCGCCCGCGCACTGCGTGCCGAACGGGCCGAGATCGCAGGCGCCCCGGAGCGCCTCCCGGAGCCGGAGGCGGGCGCCCCGCGCCACACCCTGCCCGCCCTGCGTGAGGCCTACCGGGCGGCCTCCCAGCTCTACGAGAAGGTCGGCGTCGGCGCAGACCTGCGCGCCGAACAGGCGCGCGCGGAGAGCGACGAGAGCGCCGCACTGGCCGAGCTCGACCGGCTCACCAACAAGGTCCGCACCCGGGCCGCCCAGCTCCTTGAGAGCACGGACGGCGCCGACGGGCCCTCCCGGCAGGCCGCCGCCGCCCGCGCCGAGTCCCTGGTCCAGCTCCTGGAGACGCGCGCATCGGCAGCCAGCGAGCAACTGGGACGGTTGCGCGGCGAGGCCGAGCGACTGGCCCCGGCCGACGGCGAGAGCCTGCACACCGAACTCCCCGACGAGCAGGTTCCCGCCGACGCCGAACAGGCCCAGGCCCTGCTGCGTACCGCGACGGCCGAGCTCGCCGCCGCGAACGCCGCACTGGACACCGCCCGGGCCGCCCACGCCGAGCTGCTCCACGCCCACCGCACCGCCGAGGACTCGGCGGGCGGCTTCGACGAGACAGCGGCCCTGCTGCGCGACCTCCTGCGGGACCACGGCGCCGAGGACGACCCGGAGGACCCGGAGCCCTACCCCGGCAGCCTGGAGGAGGCGCGGCAGTCCGCAGCCGAGGCCCGCCGTTCACTGCGCGGCTGCGCCGGCGACCTGTCCACCGCGGAAGCGGCCGTACGGGAGGCGAGCGACGTCCTCGTGCGACACGCCAACTCCACTCGCTACGAACAGGTCCGCACCCCGGCCCGCCAGCAGATCCGTGAACTCCCGGCTGCGGCGCTGCCCGAGCACGCACAGAAGTGGGCGACGGCCTTCGCACCCCGGCTGCGGGTCCTCACCGACGAACTGGCCCAGCTGGAGCGCAACCGCGACTCCATCGTCGACCGGCTGCGCGGGCTGGTGGACTCCGCGCTCACCACGCTCCGCTCCGCCCAGCGGCTCTCCCGGCTTCCCGAGGGCCTGGGGGAGTGGTCCGGCCAGGAGTTCGTGCGGATCCGCTTCGAGGAACCCGACCAGGCCACCCTCACCGAACGGCTCGGCGAAGTCATCGACGAGGCGACCAAGGCGGCTCTGAAGAAGAACTCCGACCTGCGCCGCGACGGGATGTCCCTGCTGCTGCGCGGCGTACAGGCGGCGCTGGAGCCCCGGGGCATCGCTGTGGAGATCCTCAAGCCGGACGCGGTGCTGCGAGCCGAGCGGGTGCCGGTCGGGCAGATGGGCGACGTCTTCTCGGGCGGTCAGCTGCTCACCGCGGCCATCGCCCTGTACTGCACGATGGCCGCCCTGCGCAGCAACGACCGCGGCCGTGACCGGCATCAGCACCGTCACGCGGGGACGCTGTTCCTCGACAACCCCATCGGCCGCGCCAACGCCACGTATCTGCTGGAGCTCCAGCGGGCGGTCGCCGATGCGCTGGGCGTCCAACTGCTCTACACGACCGGGCTTTTCGATACGACGGCGCTCGCCGAATTCCCGCTGGTGATCAGGTTGCGCAACGACGCGGACCTGAGGGCCGGGCTGAAGTACATCAGCGTCGAGGAGCACCTGCGCCCCGGACTGCCTCAGCAGGACCCGGGCGGCGAGATCGTGCACGGAGAGATCACCGCCACCCGGATGTTCAAGCGGTCCGCTCAGGCACCGGATGTCCCCACGGCCCGGACCGAGGACACACACCGCTCGGCTCCGGTGCCCAGCACCGCCCCGCAGAGGGAACCTGGGTAGGGAAGCAGGGGCGGGCGCGGGTCAGGCCCGGGTCAGGCCCGGGAGAGACGGCGTCCCGCGTCCCGCCGACGTATCCGCGCCGCGTCCCGCTCGGCGGTCCGCGCCGCCCGCCTCGCCGCGCGCCGCTCCCGGCGCAGCTGACGGGCCGAACTGCTGGGCACCGACACCACACCGTTGCGCTGGTTCCACACCTGGCGGGTGACCCACACGTCCAGGACCGACCAGGTCGCGACCACCGTGCTGGCCACACCGCTGAGCACCGTCGGAAAGGCCAGCCAGGAACCCGTCAGCTCGGCCAGGAAGGCGACCATGGCCTGGATGAGTGTCAGCGACGTGATGAGCACGGCCCGCACGGCCGCCGTGCGCACCGGATCCGGCATCCGCCGACGAGTGGCCGGCTCCTCGACCCAGAGCTGCTGCCGCGGACTCTCCGGCCGGTCCCGCGCCCCCGAGGCCGCCGTACCCGCCTCCTTCGCCGCCCGGGCCGGTGGCACATTCACCGCACCTTGACGCTCCTGCGTGTCCAAGGACTTTCAACTCCCCACCACTGTCCGACTTCAGGTTTGCTGCCCCGCATGCACCCTTTCTACGCGGACGGAGTGTCCCGTCCTGCTCAGTGCACCCTTGCAGCTCTCCTGCCCCCGTACAGACAGACGAGTGCCGGAAGGCGAAGATTCCCGCGGTTCGGCATGGAACGAAGAGATCCAGCCAACCGGCAAGGGGAGGAATATGCCGCTCTGATCGGCGCCTTCTGTCGTATTCGCGAATTTCATCTCCCGGAATACCGGGACAAGTCATGGTCAACTCCCAGCAAGGCGGCCGAAAATCGTCCGGACGCGCCTTCGAGTTGTCTGTGTGTCGGTAGTAGGCTCGCGCCGTTTGTTGACGGAACACCATTCCCGCCCGACGCGGGGCCGAGCTGGGGGAGGCCATGCGCTTTCGCGGAAAGTCCATCCGCAGGAAGATCGTGGCGTTGCTTCTGGTGCCGCTCGTCTCCCTCACCGCACTCTGGGGCTTCGCCACGTATCTGACCGGCCGTGAGGCAGGACAGTTGCTGAGTGCGAGCACCGTCGTGGAGAAGGTCGGCCACCCTCTGGAGGACACCGTCAGGGCGGTCCAGAACGAGCGCCGCCAGACCCTCGTCTTCCTCGCAGACCCGCGGGCCTCCGATGCCCTGCCGATTCTGCGCACGCAGCGCGCGGTCACCGACCGGGTCGTGAAGCGCGTGACATCGAGTGCGCAGCAGAAGGACATCCGCGAGGCACTGCGCCCCGACGCCGAGACCCAGCTCAGCTCGATCCTCGGAGCGGTCGAGGAACTCGACGCCCTCCGCGACTCCGTCGACCGGCGCACCATCGGCCGGGCCAAGGCGATGGACTACTACAACCGCCTCATCGACCCCTGCTACCGCTTCCTGACCGGCCTCCACACGATGGAGAACGTGTCCATGGACAAGCAGGTCCGGGCACTGACAGGTGTCTCGCGGGCCCGCGAGATGCTGTCCAGGGAAGACGCCATGGTCGCCTCGGGACTCCTGGCGGGACGGTTCACCGCCCCGGAACTCCGTCAGATCTCCGACCTCGTGGCCAACCGGGGACTGCTGTACGAGATCAACCTCCAGGTGCTTCCCGCGTCCGAGCGTCGCCGGGTGGAGCAGTACTGGACGGGCCCCGACAGCGAACCGCTGCGCACCGCCGAGGAGAATCTCCTCGCCCAGGGGCCCACCCGCGACTCCCGTACGGTGGACACCGCCCGCTGGCAGGAGGTGGCGCCGCCGGTCCTGGACCGGCTGGCCAACGACTCGACCGAGATGAACAACCGCTTCCAGGACCGGGGCAGGCCCGCCGGCTACGGAGTCCTGATCAAGGCGGGTGTCGCCGGCGTCCTCGGATTCCTGGCCCTGCTCGTCTCCGTCTTCGTGTCCGTACGTATCGGCCGTGAGCTCGTCCGTGACCTCTCCCGGCTGCGCAAGGACGCCCACGAGGTCTCCGGAGTGCGGCTGCCGAGCGTGATGCGCCGCCTCGCCGCGGGCGAACACGTCGACGTCGAGACCGAGTCCCCGCACCTGCAGTACGAACGCGACGAGATCGGCCAGGTCGGCCAGGCGCTCAACACGCTGCAGCGGGCCGCGGTCGAGGCGGCCGTCAAGCAGGCGGACATGCGCCGCGGTGTCTCCGAGGTCTTCGTCAACCTCGCCCGCCGCAACCAGGTGCTGCTGCACCGCCAGCTGACGCTCCTGGACACGATGGAGCGCCGCACCGAGAACACCGACGAACTCGCCGACCTGTTCCGCCTCGACCATCTCACCACCCGGATGCGCCGCCACGCCGAGGGGCTGGTGATCCTCTCCGGAGCCGCGCCCTCCCGGCAGTGGCGCAAGCCCATCCAGCTCATGGACGTGGTGCGCGCCGCGGTCGCCGAGGTGGAGGACTACGAACGGATCGAGGTCCGCAGGCTCCCGCGGATCGGCGTGGGCGGCCCCGCCGTCGCCGACCTCACCCATCTCATCGCCGAGCTCCTGGAGAACGCCACGGTGTTCTCGCCCCCGCACACGGCGGTCCAGGTGCACGGCGAACAGGTCGCCAACGGCTTCACCCTCGAAATCCATGACCGCGGCCTCGGGATGGCCCCCGAAGTGCTCCTGGACGCCAACCTCCGGCTCGCGGAAACCCCTGAGTTCGAACTGTCCGACACCGACCGGCTGGGCCTCTTCGTCGTCAGCCGGCTGGCCCAGCGCCAGAACGTCCGCGTGTCGCTTCAGACCTCCCCCTACGGAGGCACCACCGCCGTCGTCTTCATCCCGGCGGCGCTGCTCACCGACGCGCCGGACTCGCACGGCACCGGATTCCGTCTCGACCGCAGGTCCGAGAAGGCGATCGCCAGCAGCAGGCCGGGCAGCGACCCGAAGGAGGGCCGGGGGGACGGTTCGGCGGACCGCCGTCTCGCCGCCGCCCGCCCGCAGGACCGGCAGGGGAGCCTCGCCCCGGTCCCCAGCGGGCTGCTGGACCCTGCCCTGCTGGACGGCCCCGTCGAGCTCGAGGGACCGGTCTCTCCCCGGGACTTCGGCCGTGACCCCCTCCTCGAAGCCGTCACCGAGCGGGACCCGGACCCCGCGCTCGACGGAGTCTCCGACCTGGACGACACCGAGAGCGAGCGCGGCGGCATCTTCCGCGCCCGAGAGCTCCGGCGCGACGACGAGCGCGAACAGCATCAGCAGGCGGCCGACCGCACGGCGGAGCCGGACGGCACGCGCCCGCTGCCCCGCCGCAAGCCGCCGGTGCTGGTCACCGACCGGGGCCGACGCGTCGACGAGAGCAGCCGCGCCCACCCGACGGGCGCCGATGCGGAGCCCGCGCGCAACCCGGCCCGCCCCCGGGCGACCGGCCCCGTTCCGTACGAGGACCGCCGCCGCTCCACCGAGGCCCGGCAGCCCACCGGCTTCCGGCCGCCCACCGAAGCACCGTCGGCCGCTGGGCCGGTGCCGGCGCCCCGGTCGTCCGCGTCTGCCGTCCCGTCCCCGTCGGCCGCTCCCGACACCGTGGGTGGACTGCCCCGCCGGATCCGCCAGGCGAACCTCGCCCCGCAGCTCCGTGAGAGCTCGGGCGCGTCAGACCCGGACCCGGTGGAGAGCGTCGAGGACATCGAGCGGGACGCCGACGAGGTACGCAACCGCATGGCCTCGCTCCAGCGAGGCTGGCAGCGCGGACGCCTGCAGAACGCCGAGGACGTGACCGGCCCCGGCGACACAGCACAAGGAACCACTCCGGGAGGGGACGGTCCATGACCGCACCGAACGCCGCAGCACTCAACTCCGCACGTCAGGGGTCAGGTGAACTCAACTGGCTTCTCGACGAACTCGTGGAGCGCGTCGCCAGCATCCGCAAGGCGCTGGTCCTCTCCAGTGACGGTCTCGCCACCGGCGCGTCCAAGGACCTGACCCGGGAGGACGGCGAACACCTGGCAGCCGTCGCCTCCGGGTTCCACAGCCTCGCCAAGGGCGTGGGCCGCCACTTCGACGCGGGCAGGGTCCGGCAGACCGTCGTCGAGCTCGACGAGGCGTTCCTCTTCGTCACGGCAGCCGGTGACGGCAGCTGCCTCGCCGTGCTCGCCGACTCCGACTCGGACGTCGGGCAGGTGGCGTACGAGATGACGCTGATGGTCAAGCGCGTGGGAGCCCACCTGGCCAACGCTCCCAGGACAACCGGTCTGTCCTCCGGAGGGTGAGTGGATGGGATGAGCGCCGACACGTCCCGTACCCCGGAGACCCCCGGCGACCCGCAGTCCTCGCGCTGGTACGACGCCGACGCGGGGCCGGTGGTCCGCCCGTACGCCATGACGAGGGGACGCACCAGCAGTGCCTCCCGTCACCGCCTCGACCTGATCGCGATCGTCATGCCGGAACCCGCGGCCGACGACCCCGGCAGGGACCAGATGCTCTCCCCGGAGCACGTGGAGATCGTCGAACTCTGCAGTGACATGCCCCAGTCGATCGCCGAGCTCGCCGCAGGTCTGGACCTCCCCGTCGGGGTGGTCCGGGTCCTGGTCGGTGACCTCGTCGAGGACGAGCTGGTGCACGTAACCCGTCCCGTTCCGCCGGCCGAGCTGCCGGACGTGAACATTCTTCGCGAGGTGATCAATGGCCTTCGGGCGCTCTAGCCGCAACAGGCGGCCCGTTGAGCCCGTTACCCTGAAAATCCTGGTGGCGGGCGGCTTCGGAGTGGGCAAGACGACCCTGGTGGGCGCGGTCAGCGAGATCAGGCCGCTGCGTACGGAGGAGAGACTGAGCGAAGCAGGTCGTCCGGTGGACGACCTGTACGGCGTCGAGGCGAAGACCACGACGACCGTGGCGATGGACTTCGGGCGGATCACGCTCCGCGAGGACCTCGTGCTGTATCTCTTCGGGACCCCGGGACAGGACCGTTTCTGGTTCCTCTGGGACGAACTCGCCCAGGGCGCCCTGGGAGCGGTCGTCCTCGCGGACACCCGCCGGCTAGAGGACTGCTTCGCGGCAGTCGACTACTTCGAGCGCCGCGCGATCCCGTTCGCCGTCGCCGTCAACTGCTTCGAGGGCGCGGACAAGTTCCCAACCGGGACGGTGCAGGCGGCACTGGACCTGGATCCGCAGGTGCCGGTGCTCATGTGCGACGCGCGGGACCGGGCCTCCGTCCGGGACGTCCTGGTTGCCGTCGTCGAACACGCGGTGGCCCGGGTGGACCGGCTCCGCGAGCCCGTCACCACGTAGGTCCCGCAGGCGGAACGCGGCCCGTACCCCCGCCGACAGGGGTACGGGCCGCGCGTCATCGGGTGGCCGGGGAGCGGGCCCTACCGCCCGCCTTCGCCCTCCTCCTGCCAGCCGAGGCTCCGCTCGACCGCCTTGCGCCAGTTGCCGAACTCGCGTTCGCGGACCTCCGGCTCCATCCGGGGCTGCCACTCCACATCGCGCTGCCAGTGCGACCTGAGCTCGTCGAGCCCCGACCACACGCCGGTCGCCAGCCCCGCCGCGTACGCCGCGCCCAGGCACGTGGTCTCCGAGATCCTCGGCCGGATCACCGGAACGCCCAGCACGTCCGCCTGGTGCTGCATCAGCAGATGGTTGGCCGTCATGCCGCCGTCCACCTTGAGCGTCGTGATCGGCACCCCGGAGTCCTGGTACATCGCGTCGACGACTTCACGCGTCTGCCAGCTGGTCGCCTCCAGGACGGCGCGTGCCAGGTGCGCCTTGGTGACGTAGCCGGTCAGCCCGGTGATCACACCCCGGGCGTCGGACCTCCAGTAGGGGGCGAACAGGCCGGAGAACGCGGGCACGATGTACGCCCCGCCGTTGTCCTCGACGCTCGCGGCGAGGGTCTCGATCTCCGCGGCGCTCTCGATGATCCCGAGCTGGTCGCGGAACCACTGCACGAGTGCCCCGGTGATCGCGATCGAACCCTCCAGGCAGTAGACGGGGGGTTCGTCGCCGATCCGGTAGCCGAGGGTGGTGATCAGCCCGTTCTTCGAGGCCACGGGGCGGTTACCGGTGTTGAGCAGCAGGAAACTGCCGGTTCCGTACGTGTTCTTGGCCGTGCCCGGGTCGTAACAGGCCTGGCCGAAGACGGCGGCCTGCTGGTCGCCCAGGGCGGAGGCGACCGGCACCCCGGCGAGCGCGCCGACGGCCGTTCCGTACACCTCGGACGAGGACCTGATCTCCGGAAGCACCGCCGCCGGGATCTTCATGGCGGCCAGGATGGACGGATCCCACCGGAGCGTCTCCAGGTCCATCAGCATGGTCCGCGACGCGTTGGTCACGTCCGTGACGTGGACGCCGCCGGCGGTGCCGCCGGTGAGATTCCAGATCAGCCAGGAGTCCATGGTGCCGAACGCGATCTCGCCCCGCTCGGCCCGTTCGCGCAGCCCGGGGACGTGGTCCAGCAGCCAGGCCGCCTTGGGTCCGGAGAAGTAACTGGCCAGCGGCAGGCCGGTGGTGGCGCGGAACCGGTCCTGCCCGTCCGCGCCGCCGAGCTCGTGGCAGAGAGCGGCGGTACGGGTGTCCTGCCAGACGATGGCGTGGTGGACGGGGACCCCGGTGGCCCGGTCCCAGAGCACGGTCGTCTCGCGCTGGTTGGTGATGCCGAGCGCGGCGAGCTGGTCCGCCCGCAGCCCGGCCCGGTCCAGGGCGCCGGCCACGACGGACTGCACGGTGGTCCAGATCTCGGAGGCGTCGTGTTCCACCCAGCCCGGGCGCGGGAAGATCTGCCGGTGCTCGCGCTGGTCGACGGCGACGACTGCACCGTCCTGGTCGAAGATGATGCAGCGGCTGGACGTGGTGCCCTGGTCGATGGCGGCGACATACCTGATCGTCATGACTCCCCTTGTCCGTCGGGTACTTCCGGCACGGTCCTCAGAACGCGGCGTTGAACACGAGGCCGCCCAGCAGGCCGCCCAGGAGCGGCCCCACGACCGGAACCCAGGCGTAACCCCAGTCCGATGTGCCCTTGTTCGGTATCGGAAGCAGCGAATGCACCAACCGGGGACCGAGGTCACGGGCCGGATTGATGGCATAGCCGGTGGGCCCGCCCAGCGAGAGACCGATGCCCACCACGAGGAGGGACACCAGGAGTACGGAGATCCCGGAGCCGTAGACGCCGGCACCGGCCCCCGCGACCGGGCCGATTCCGATTCCTGCGTTCTTCCCGAAGGCCAGGACCGGCAGCACCAGAGCGGCCGTCGCGATGATCTCGGTGACGAGGTTGGCCACGGGGTTGCGGATCTCCGGAGCGGTGGCGAAGATCCCGAGCGTGGGCCCGGACGTCTCCTCGTCGGCGTTGGCGCGGAACTGCGCGTAGTACGTCAGCCAGGCCAGCACCGCACCGATGACGGCGCCGGTCAGCTGACCCAGGATGTAGAGGGGGACCTTGTCCCACTCGCCGGTGTCGACGGCGATGCCGACGGTCACCGCGGGATTGAGGTGTCCGCCCGACAGCGGGGCGGCCGTGTACGCCCCGGCCAGTACGCCGAAGCCCCATCCGAAGGCGATGACGACCCAGCCCGCGGCCCTGGCCTTCGAGTGGTGGAGCGTGACGGCGGCGCAGACGCCCGCGCCGAAGAGGATGAGGATGGCCGTTCCGAGGACTTCCCCGGCAAAGATGTCTCCATTGCTCATGGCGCTCCCAGTGGTTGTCCGGCGGGTTTCGCCGGGCGCTTCCATGGCTACGGCGGCCGGGAGCAGGCAGATGCCGTGCCCCGCCCGGCGACCGTGACGAGCGTGGGACCAGCCGGCCGCCGTGGAGTGGGAGGGCGACATCGGCTGGGAATGGAGTGTTCACCGTGGTTGATGGGTCGTCAAGAAGGCTGACAGCAAGCACTGTTGGCAGAGGGTGTTCGCGGGGCCACCGCTTCAGCGCACAGCCACGACTGCGGAACCGTGACCGAACAGCCCCTGGTTGGCCGTGATTCCGGCCCGTGCTCCCGGAATCTGGCGCTCTCCGGCCGTGCCGCGCAGTTGCCAGGTCAGCTCGCAGACCTGCGCGATGGCCTGGGCCGGCACAGCCTCGCCGAAGGACGCGAGCCCGCCGCTCGGGTTCACCGGAATGCGTCCACCGAGGGCCGTGGCCCCGGTGCGTACGAGCGACGCGCCCTCGCCCTGCGCGCACAGCCCGATGTCCTCGTACCACTCCAGCTCCAGCGCCGTGGAGAGGTCGTACACCTCGGCCATGGACAGGTCCTCGGGGCCGATTCCCGCCTCCTCGTACGCGGCCCGTGCGATCGAGGCGCGGAAGCTCAGGGGTGCCGGGTCGACGGCGACCGCCGAATCCGTGGCGATGTCCGGCAGGTCGAGCACCGCTTTCGGATACGTGGGCGTCACGGTCGACACGGCACGGATGCGGACCGGATCGGCGGCTCCGTGGCGCCGGGCGAACTCCATGCTGGACAGCACCAGAGCGGCCGCGCCGTCCGAGGTGGCGCAGATGTCCAGCAGTCGCAGAGGATCGGCGACCACCGCGGAGGCCGCGACCTGTTCGGCGCTCACCGGTGCCCGGTAGCGGGCGTTCGGGTTGAGCGCGCCGGCCGCCGCGTTCTTCACCTTGACCCGGGCGAAGTCCTCCGGAGTGTCCCCGTGCAGGGCCATCCGGCGGCGGGCGTACAGCGCGAAGTACGCGGGATTGGTCGCACCGAGCACCCGGAACCTCAGCCAGTCCGGATCATCGGGCCGTTCGCCGCCCGCCGGTGCGAAAAAGCCCTTGGGTGCCGCGTCCGCTCCCACCACGAGCACCACGTCCGCCATGCCGGCGAGGATCTGGGCCCTTGCGGTGTTGACCGCCTGGGCGCCCGACGCGCAGGCCGCGTACACACTGGTCACCCGGGCGCCCTGCCAGCCCAGCGCCTGGGCGAACGTCGCCCCGGCCACATAGCCCGGATAGCCGCCGCGCACGGTGTCCGCGCCGACCACGGACTGCACGTCCCGCCATTCGATGCCCGCGTCCCCGAGCGCGTTGCGGGCCGCGACTGTGCCGTACTCCACGAAACTGCGGCCCCATTTGCCCCACGGATGCATTCCGGCCCCGAGGACTGCCACGTCGCCGCTCATGCCGCACCCTCCCCGGAGCCGTCGGCGACCGGCCGCCAGTGCCAGGTGGTCCGCACCGTACCGTCGTCGTCACCGGGACCGGAGTCCAGCACACCCGGTACGGCCTCGACCGCCATCCCGACCGCGAGATCCCCGACACCGACCCCCGGCGCCGCCTGCCCGAGCACGACCATCCGCTCGGCCGCCAGCTCCACCGCCACCAGCGTGTACGGCTCCCAGGGCACCTCAGGATCCGACAGGTAGGGGGCGGGCGGGCGGTAGCGGCCGTCGGTGTACGACCAGACCGTGCCGCGCCGGGACAGCGGCACCTCGGCGAGCTCGCCGCCCGTACAGCCCGGATTGCGGCAGAGCCCCTTCTGGGGCGGGAAGAAGACCGACGAGCAGAGCGGGCAGCGGGTGCCCAGCAGCCGGAAGTCCTCCTCCGAACCGTCCTCGGTGAACCACCCGGCCACCACAGGTATGCGCTTGCGCGACAAAGCCCCTCCCGGCACTGGATCTGACGGAACGTCAGAAGTGTGCCACGGTCAGCTGTTGTCGGCGAGCCACTTGGCAGCGGTCTCCGCGAGCTCATGGTCGCGGCCGGTCAGCATCATCCCGATCATCTGCGCGTCGCCACGCAGTGACCAGGCGGGATGGCCGAAGGTGGCCGGGTTGTTCTTCTCGATCAGGAAATGGGCGGGCCAGGCGGTCCCGTACCCGATCAGCGGCAGTGCCGCCGCATACCGCTTCCGGCCGCGCGCCAGTCCGTAGGCGGTGATCGCGAGGCCGGTCAGGGTGCCGGTGAGGTGGACCCAGCGGGTCGCGGCCCGGGAGTGCATCGCGACGTAATAGGGCCAGAACTCTTCGTACGAATCGAACGTCTGCTGTGACATACCGGCACCGTAATGGCTGGACCGGCAACCGGATACGGCCGATCCGCGTCCGAGAAGAAGAACGGGTGGCCGGAACCCACGGGGGTGGTCCCGGCCGCCCGCTCGCTCTCCTCCCCGGACGTGCCGCTTCAGTGGCCGGCGACGGACCGGCGGGCCACCGGGAAGTCGAAGTACGTGTCCGGGAACAGCTCGGGCTTGAACGTGTAGTGCCACCACTCCTCGGCCAGGTTCACGAATCCGGCGTCGGTGAGCGTCTTCTTGAGGAACTGACGGTTGGCGCGCTGCACGCCCTGGATCCTCGGGTCGTCGGTGTGCGAGAGCGTGTCGAAGCAGTCGAACCCGGTCCCCATGTCGACCGAGTTGTCCGGGAAGCGGTCCGCCTGCGGGGCGTAGCACGGAACCAGCTCCTCGCCCGGACGGTACGGCCTGGTCGGCAGGGCCGGCAGCCGCACCAGGGTCAGGTCCACCGTGCTGCCCCGGCTGTGCCCGGACTTCTCGGCGATGTAACCGTCCGCGAACAGGCGGGTCTTGTCGACCTGCGGATAGAACTCGCCCTTCATCGTCTCGTCGTCGAGGTCCTTCGCCCACCGTACGAAGTGGTCGACGGCCCGCTGGGGCCGGTAGCAGTCGTACACCTTCAACGAGTACCCCTGGGCCAGCAGCCGGACCTGGGCCCGGTGCAGTGCCTCGGCCGCCGGCCGGGTCAGGATGCACAGGGACTGGCGGTATCCGTCCACCGGCACACCCATGAAGTCGTGCCCGGTGGGGTAGCGCATCTCCTGGATGATCGTGGGATCGACCGTGCGCAGTGCGACGAAGTCCCCGGGGGCCTTCGGCTCGGGCTTCGCCTGCGCCACCGGAGCGGCGGCGGTGACGGCGAGCAGGGTGGCGGCGGTCGCCGCCAGGACACGGAAAACGGAAGCAATGGCTGTCATGAGCACATCGTCCACTGATCGAGCCGTCCCGGGCGGGCGATCGGATACAGTCCGCGCGGGTCAGCCCGGCTCGCACTGCCTGCGGGCCCACGACGACGAGGAACGGAGAAGGCCGTGAAGAACTCCCACTGCGGCACCTGCGGAGTGCCGTACAACGCACTCCCGGCCCCCGAATCATGGCCCCGCACCTGCACCGCCTGCGGAGACACCGCCTACCGCAACCCACTGCCGGTCGCCGTCGCCCTGCTCCCCGTGACCGGCCCCGACGGCACCGGACTCGTCGTCATCACCCGCACGATCGAACCCTGCCTCGGGGGCACCGCCCTCCCCGGCGGCTTCATCGACCACGACGAGGACTGGAAGCACGCGGTCGTACGCGAACTCCGTGAGGAGACGGGCATCGAGGCCGACCGGGACGACGTCCGCCTCGCCGACGCCCTCAGCGACCCCGACGGTCATCTGCTCGTGTTCGGACTGCTCCCCGCCCGTCCGGCCGCCGCGCTCCCGCCGTCCGTGCCGACCGACGAGACCTCCGGCTACGGAGTACTGCGCGCCCCCGAAGCGCTCGCCTTCCCCCTCCATACCGAGGCGGTCCGCTCCTGGTTCGCCGGCCGCTACCGCTGACCGCGCGCACCACCCGGAATCCGGCGCATCCGATCGCACTCACGCCTCGCGCACCACCCGGAATTCGGCGCATCCGATCGCACTCACGCCTCGCGCACCACCCGGAATTCGGCGCATCCGATCGCGCTCACGCCTCGCGCACCTCGCATCCGGTCGCACTCACACCCCCCGAACCCGGACCGGACAGTCAACCAGCGCCTCATCACCGTCCCGCTCCACCACGACCCGCCCGCCCACCAGCCGCGTCGTGTACCGCTCGACCACCGCCGGCTCCCATCCGTCACCCGCGTCACGGACCACCGAGCCGCCCCCGCCGACCCCCGCCGCCGGAGCCCACACCTCCAGCTCCGGCCCACCGTCCGCACCCCGCACCGGAATCACCGCACCGGCCCTCGCCAGCACCGGCACCCGCGCCAGCGGCGCCTCGACCACCACCTGACCGGGCCCCTCGTACACCGCACCGCTCACCGTGTCGTACCAGCGCCCCGGCGGCAGCCGCACCGACCGCTCCTCGACCCCCGGCGCCAGCACCGGCGCCACCAGGAGCGCGTCACCCAGCAGGAACGCGTCCTCGCACTCCCGCAGCGCCCGGTCACCGGGCGCCGCCCACCACAGCGGACGCACATACGGGGCCCCGGTCAGCCGGGCCAAGTGCGCCAGCGTCACCCAGTACGGACGCAGCCGCTCCCGCTCCAACAGCACCTCCCGCGCCCCGTCGAGCACCCGCGGACCGAACTCCCACGGCTCCCGGCGCCCCGCGTCGATCGCCGCATGCGTGCGGAACAGCGGAAGATACGCCCCCAGTTGGAACCACCGCAGATACAGCTCGGGAGACGGCGAACCGTCGAACCCGCCCACATCCGGACCCGAATACGGCACCCCGCACAGCCCGAGACCCAGCACCAGCGCCAACGAGGCCCGCAGCCCGGGCCAGCCGGTCGCCACGTCACCCGACCAGGTGCCCCCGTACCGCTGCATCCCCGCCCAGCCGGACCGTGAGAACAGGAACGGCCGCTCCTGCGGCCGCAGCCGGCGCAGCCCCTCGTAGCCGGCACGCGCCATCGCGAGGCCGTACACGTTGTGGCCCTCACGGTGATCGCCGCCGCGCCCCTCCATCGAGTGCCGGGAGGAACGGGGCAGCGTCGGCTCACCGAACGCCGCGAACGCCACAGGCTCGTTCATGTCGTGCCAGATACCGGAGAACCCCTGCGCCAGCCGCTCCTCGTACAGCCCGCCCCACCACTCACGCACCTGCGGATCGGTGAAGTCCGGATACACGCACTCACCCGGCCAGACCTCCCCGCGCACCGCCCGTCCCCGGGCGTCACGGACGAACGCCCCCGAAGTCCCGACCGCCGCACCGGTGTCGAACACCGCGTTCCCCGGAGCCGCGGCCACCGCCGGGTCCACGATCGACACCAGCCGCACCCCGTCCTCCCGCAACTCCTTCGCCAGCCCCGGAAGATCGGGGAACCGCTCCCGGTCCACCGTGAACACCCGGTGTGCGTCGAAATGGTCGATGTCCAGATGGAGCACCGACAACGGAAGCCCCCGCTCCCGGTACCCCGCGGCGATCCGGCGCACCTCCCGCTCGCTCCCGAACCCCCACCGCGCATGCTGCGGACCCAGCGCCCACGACGGAGGCAGCGCGGGAGCGCCGGTCAGGGCGGACCACCCCTGGAGGACCCGGGCCGGCGTCCCCACCACCACCCAGCAGCGCAACGGGCCCCCGTCCATCCGGACCTCGGACGTCCCCGGCCGGTCATGACCGGAGCCCGCCCCCTCCGCGCCCTCGCGCAGCGCCACCCGCCCCGCCCAGGAGTTGTCGTGGAACGCCAGATGCGTCCCCGCGTCCGAGACCACCACCTGCACCGGCATCGTCAGATACAGCGGATCGTCCTGGGGCCCGAACCGCCCGCCCGGATCCGTGTTCCACAGCCCGTACACACCGTCCCTGAGCCGAGGGCCCGCGGCCCGCCCGCCCAGCCCGAAGAACCGCGCGTCCGCCGGGACCTCGGACCGCTGCACCCACCGAGCCGGACCGCCCGCCACCGGCTCCCACCACCGCGGCGGCAGCTCCCGCCTCAGCACCACCCCGCCCGGCGTCCGCAGCTCCACCGCCCCCAGCCGGGACACCACCACCGTCAGCCGCTCCGACACCACCTGCCAGCCGCCGTCCTTGTCCGGCTCCAGCAGGGCTCGCGGATCGGCGTCCGGCGCAGCCCCCGGCAGCGCGTAGGACGGCAACGGCTCCGCGCCGTCCCACCCCCAGAAGACCGCCCCTCCCACCGCCACCCGGATCCGCAGCTCCGAACGGGCGAACCTCACCACACCGCCGCCCGGTCCGGGTTCCGCACCGACCAGGATCCCCGGCACCCGTGCCCGCTCCGGACCGCGCGCGGGCAGGGCCCGCGCATCCGCCCGCGCCCGCTGCCACGCGTAGCGCACCGTACGCAGCCCCTGTTTCGAACCGACCAATCCCACCGAGCGCACCAGGTCACGACCGTCCATACGACTCACCCTGCCACCCGGTGATCCGGTATCGGGTTCTGTTCAACTTCCGTTCACCCGTGGCCGGCCGGGACGGAGCGTGGCCGGACCACATATCGGGACACGCGGCCATGGGCGGGCAACCCTGGTGCGAAAGACGATCACATGGCATCGTCCGTGAAGCCGCCTCACGCGCACACCCCAGCCCGTGCGCGCGACACACGCACACACCGCGTACCCGTACAGCCAGGGAGCCGCCCCATGACCTCAGCAGCCGACGAAGCCCCCCTGTGGCAGCCCGGCCCGGACCGCATCGCGGCCGCGGCCGTCACCCGCTTCCAGAGCTGGGCGGCCGAGCGCCACGGAGCACCGGCCGAGGGCGGCTACGCGAGCCTGCACCGCTGGTCCGTCGACGAGCTCGACACCTTCTGGCAGGCCGTCGCCGAATGGTTCGACGTACGGTTCTCCACCCCGTACGAGACCGTCATCGGCGACCGCACGATGCCCGGCGCCCAGTGGTTCCCCGGCGCCACCCTCAACTACGCCGAACACGCGCTGCGCACAGCGGAGGACCCCCTGCGAGCAGACGCCCCCGCACTGCTCCACGTCGACGAGACCCACACCCAGGTCCCCGTCTCCTGGTCCGTTCTGCGCCGCCAGGTCGGCTCGCTCGCCGCCGAACTCCGCGCCCTCGGCGTCACCCCGGGCGACCGCGTCAGCGGCTACCTCCCCAACATCCCGCAGGCGGTCGTCGCCTTCCTCGCCACCGCCGCGGTCGGCGGCGTCTGGACCTCCTGCGCCCCCGACTTCGGCGCCCGCAGCGTCCTCGACCGCTTCCAGCAGGTCGAACCCGTCGTCCTGTTCACCGTCGACGGCTACCGCTACGGCGGCAAGGAGCACCACCGGGCGGACACCGTCGCGGAGCTGCGCCGGGAACTGCCCACGCTGCGCGCCGTCGTCCACATCCCGCTGCTGGGCACCGACGCACCCGAGGGCGCCCTCGACTGGTCCGCCCTCACCGCCGCGGACACGGAGCCGGTCTTCGAGCAGGTCCCCTTCGACCACCCGCTGTGGGTGCTCTACTCCTCCGGCACGACCGGCCTCCCCAAGGCCATCGTCCAGTCGCAGGGCGGCATCCTGCTCGAACACTTCAAGCAGATCGGCCTGCACTGCGACCTCGGCCCCGAGGACCGCTTCTTCTGGTACACCTCCACCGGCTGGATGATGTGGAACTTCCTCGTCTCCGGCCTCCTCACCGGCACCACCCTTGTCCTGTACGACGGCAGCCCCGGCTACCCGGACGTCAGCGCCCAGTGGCGCGTCGCCGAACAGACCGGCGCCACCCTGTTCGGCACCTCCGCCGCCTACGTCATGGCCTGCCGCAAGGCCGGTATCCACCCGGGGAGGGACTTCGACCTCTCCCGCATCCAGTGCGTCGCCACCACCGGCTCTCCGCTCCCGCCCGACGGATTCCGCTGGCTCCACGACGAGGTGGCCGACGACCTGTGGATCGCCTCCGTCAGCGGCGGCACCGACGTCTGCAGCTGCTTCGCCGGCGCGGTCCCCACCCTCCCGGTCCACATCGGCGAGCTCCAGGCCGCGTGCCTCGGAACGGACCTCCGGTCCTGGGACCCCGCAGGCCGGCCGCTGACCGGCGAGGTCGGCGAACTCGTCGTCACCCAGCCCATGCCGTCCATGCCGATCCGCTTCTGGAACGACCCCGACGGCAGCCGCTACCGCGACAGCTACTTCGAGATGTACCCGGGCGCCTGGCGGCACGGGGACTGGATCACGATCACCGACCGAGGATCGGTCGTCATCCACGGCCGCTCCGACTCCACTCTCAACCGGCAGGGCGTCCGCATGGGTTCCGCGGACATCTACGAAGCCGTCGAACGCCTCCCCGAGATCCGCGAATCCCTCGTCATCGGCCTGGAGGAGCCCGACGGCGGCTACTGGATGCCACTGTTCGTGCACCTCGCCGACGGAGCCGCACTCGACGACGACCTCCGCGACAGCATCAAGCGCACCATCCGCGAGAACCTCTCACCGCGCCACGTTCCGGACGAGGTCATCGAGGTCCCCGGCATCCCGCACACCCTCACCGGCAAGCGCATCGAGGTTCCGGTCAAGCGTCTGCTCCAGGGAACGGCCCTGGCCAAGGCAGTCAACCCCGGCTCCATCGACAACCTGGAACTCCTCCACTTCTACGAGGAGCTGGCCCGCAAGCGCCGCTGACCGAGGCCACTGTCAGTGCCCGTGATTACTCTGAGTGAGCAATGTTCGACAGCGCACTGGGGGAATCATGGCGCAGACCAGGAACAAGCGGGCCACCGTCCGCGGCCGGACCGGCACCACGATGCGACGCACGCTGCGCCGCGAAGCACCGAGCACCATCGGCCTCCTGACCGATGAACAGGACTTCGCGGCGATGCGGCGCTACCGCACCTTCACCTTCGACGACCACTCCGTCTATCTGCAGCAGGTGGAGGGCCTGCTCAGGGCTCTCGCCGCGCAGGGCGTGCACACGACTGTCGCCCTCTTCGACCCCGAGGAGTACGCGGAGTTCTGCGCCGAATCCGGCATCGCACCCGACGACCCGGCAGGCCGAAGCCGCTTCACCGCGGAGGTCGCGGCCTGTGGCGCCACCGTCGCCTACACCGGACAACCCATCGACACCCTGATCCCGCTCCTGGTCGCCCGAGCGGTCCGCCAGGCCACCTGGGAGTACGCCACGATGCTCCTGGCCGGGCTCGGGGACTGCGCGGACTGCGGACAGGACATCGGCCGCGCCGCCTTCGACCGTGCCTCCCACCTCCTGCTGCGCACCCTGGAGGCGGCCGGCCCCGGCACCCACCACCTGGTCTGCAGCACCCCCACGGAGAACGAGCAACTGCTCGCCGCTCTGCACACCGAGCGCCACGACACCGGCCCCGCACACCTCGACTCGGCGGAGGGCGCCGAGTTCGTGACCGTGCTGGCCGTCGGCATCGCGCTCGCAAGCCACGGGGGAGTCGTCCTGCGGACCAGTGCCCCGGGGACGGCGGACCGGGTCCACGGCTGGCGCCTCACGGGCGGCGGCCTCAACCCGCTCACCGCGGGCGAGGTCTTCAGCGCCTACTGCACCGACGCGGAAACCGGTGACCCCGTGTCCCCCGAATCCGGCGTGGAGTACTGCGCAGGCTTCGACATCGGTGCCGATGAACCGGAGGAGCACCGCTGACAGCAAGAAGGGGCTTCCCGCCGTCTCCGGCGGGAAGCCCCTTCTTCGCACATCGTCCGGACCCTGTGGTCCTGCGCGGGTCCTACTCGCCCGACAGCACCGCCTGCGCGGCGACGCGGGCCTCCTCGGCGGAGTCCGCCGCACGCGCGGCCGACGCGGCGCGCTCGCACTGGGCGAGCGTGTACTTCGCCAGCGTGCTGCGCACGTAAGGAATGGAAGCGGCGCCCATCGACAGCGACGTCACACCCAGACCGGTCAGGACACAGGCCAGCAGCGGGTCGGAGGCGGCCTCACCACAGACACCACAGCTCTTGCCCTCGGCCTTGGCGGCGTCGGCCGACATCGCGACCAGATCCAGCAGCGCGGGCTGCCACGGGTCCTGAAGCCGGGAAACCGCACCCACCTGACGGTCGGCAGCGAAGGTGTACTGCGCCAGGTCGTTGGTGCCCAGCGACAGGAACTCCACCTCCTGCAGCACCGAGCGCGCCCGCAGCGCGGCCGACGGGATCTCGACCATCGCACCGAACTTCGCCTGCAGTCCGGCCGCACGACACGCGTCGGCGAAGGCCTTGGCATCCGCACGGTCCGCGACCATCGGCGCCATGACCTCGAGATAGACGGGAAGGCCCTCGGCCGCCTTTGCCAGAGCGGTCAGCTGGGTCTGCAGCACGTCGGGGTGGTCCAGGAGACTTCGCAGCCCGCGCACACCCAGTGCCGGGTTCGGCTCGTCGGCCGGCGTGAGGAACTCCAGGGGCTTGTCCGCCCCGGCATCCAGCACCCGCACCACGACACGGCCTTCGGGGAAGGCCTCCAGCACCGCGCGGTACGCGGCGATCTGCTTCTCCTCGGACGGCGCCTGCTTGCTGTCGTCGAGGAACAGGAACTCGGTGCGGAACAGGCCCACACCCTCCGCGCCGGCTGCAACGGCTGCCGGCACGTCGCCGGGCCCGCCGACATTGGCGAGGAGCGGCACCTTGTGTCCGTCCGACGTCGCGCCCGGGCCCGTGGACGCGGACAGCGCAGCCTTGCGCGCGGCGGCGGAGCTCTCCATCTCCGCCCGCTTCTCGGCACTCGGCTCGACGAAGATCTCACCGGTACTGCCGTCCACCGCGATCACGGTGCCTTCGGCCAGCTCGCCGGCGCCGGGGAGCGCCACGACGGCGGGTACACCGAGCGCCCGCGCGAGGATGGCGCTGTGGCTGGTCGGCCCGCCCTCCTCGGTGACGAAGCCGAGAACCAGCGTGGGGTCGAGCAGCGCGGTGTCGGCCGGAGCCAGGTCACGCGCGATCAGCACGTAGGGCTCGTCGCTGTCCGGGACACCCGGCATCGGCACGCCGAGCAGGCGCGCCACGATCCGGTTGCGTACGTCGTCGAGGTCGGCGACGCGGCCGGCCAGGTACTCACCGGCACCGGCCAGCAAAGCGCGATAAGAGGCGAACGCGTCGTACACACCGCGCTCGGCGGTGCTGCCGACAGCGATACGACGGTCCACATCGGCCATGAGCTCGGGGTCCTGCGCCATCATGGCCTGGGCCTCCAGCACATGCTGGGCCTCGCCCCCGGCCAGGTTGCCGCGCGCGATGAGATCGGCCGCCACAGCCTCCACGGCCTGGCGGGCCCGCCCCTGCTCGCGCTCGGCCTCCTCGGCCGGAATCTGCTTGGCCGGCGGTTCGAGCACTGCCGTGCCCATGTGCCGTACCTCGCCGATCGCCACACCGTGGCTCACGCCTACGCCTCGCAGCGTTGTCTGCATTGCACCCGTCTCCGGTCGTGCGGTGGCCGATGCCCCCGCGGTGGATATCCAGTCGGCTGTCACTGCGCCGAACGCGTTACTGCCAACCGAACAATGCGTCGCCGATCTTCACGTCGCCGTCCTCGATGACGTCGGACAGTGAATCGGCAGTCGCCTCCAGGGCCACGATGGGGCACACCGGCGACTTGCCGGCCGCCTCGACCGCGACGGGGTCCCACCGGACGACGCCCTGGCCGCGCGTGACGGTGTCACCCTTGTTCACCAGCAGCTCGAAGCCCTCGCCGTTGAGCTGGACGGTGTCGATGCCGAGGTGGGTCAGCACCCCGTGGCCCTCGCCGTCCACGACCACGAAGGCGTGCGGGTGAAGGGAGACGACGATTCCGTCGACGGGCGAGACAGCCTCGGACGGCTCACGCACGGGGTCGATGGCGGTGCCGGGACCCACCATCGCCCCGGAGAAGACCGGGTCGGGTACGGCAGCGAGCCCGATGGCACGTCCGGCAATAGGGGACGTCACAGTGGTCATGGGGGAGCCTCCCAGAGTGGAGCTTCAATGGCGCCGCCGCGGCTGGTAGGGGGACGGCGCACTGCTCAGCAGCGTAAGTCATAAGAAGTCCCGGTTCCGCCCGAGTCCTGGTGGTTCGAGGACCTAGGGGCGTACCGGAAACGATTTGCCTCGACTCCCGGCAGCCTGTACTGTCGTACTCCTGCCTGGCCCCAACGCGACTATGAGTCGGGGGTCGGCGGCGACGATTCAGCCCAAACCCTAACCCGATATCGGGCAGCCGCATGCGTGCGGGGCACCGGTCAGGGGGAGCGGAAAGGCCTGATAGTGTCGGACTCGCCGGAAAGGGAAACGCGAAAGTGAATTCCCGAAAGGCGAGAAATGCAAAACCCGCTTCGACCGGGAATCGGACACGAAACAGTCTGATAGAGTCGGAAACGCAAGACCGAAGGGAAGCGCCCGGAGGAAAGCCCCAGAAAATGTTCTGAGGGTGAGTACAAAGGAAGCGTCCGTT
>NZ_JBEOVJ010000074.1:41509-41964 GCF_040295435.1 Streptomyces sp. NPDC002809 | reverse complement strand
AAACGCCCGGTTACATTCCGAACCCGGAAGCTAAGCCTTTCAGCGCCGATGGTACTGCAGGGGGGACCCTGTGGGAGAGTAGGACGCCGCCGAACAATCTTTGAAGGACCCTTGGTCCCAGCGTTCAACGCTGGGACCAAGGGTCCTTTTTGTTTTTCCGAAGCGCGTCGGGTGACCGGCTGCGCAAGAATGTCTGTAGTACCCGATGACAGGAGCACCACCGATGTCCACCAACTCTCCCGACGATCGTTCGGAGCGCGAGCCGCGTCGCCGGGACGGCGGTGACCGGGGCGGCTTCAGCAGCGGTCGTGACGACCGGTCAGGCAGCCAGCGGCGGGACAACGACCGCGGCGGAAACCGCCGTGACGACAGCCGGCCCACCAGCAGTGGTGGCGGTGGCTTCCGTCGTGACGACCGTGACCGGGATCGTGCGCCGCGTCGTGATGACAACCGCG
>NZ_JBEOVJ010000074.1:41299-41411 GCF_040295435.1 Streptomyces sp. NPDC002809 | reverse complement strand
CGGTGGTTCGTCGACCGGTGGTGGCTTCCGCCGTGATGACAACCGCGGTGGTTCGTCGACCGGTGGTGGCTTCCGCCGTGATGACAACCGCGGTGGTTCGTCGACCGGTGTA
>NZ_JBEOVJ010000074.1:0-41202 GCF_040295435.1 Streptomyces sp. NPDC002809 | reverse complement strand
GGTGGCTTCCGCCGTGATGACAACCGCGGTGGTTCGTCGACCGGTGGTGGCTTCCGCCGTGATGACAACCGCGGTGGTTCGTCGACCGGTGGTGGCTTCCGCCGTGATGACAACCGCGGTGGCTCGTCGACCGGTGGTGGCTTCCGCCGCGATGACAACCGCGGTGGTTCGTCGACCGGTGGTGGGTTCCGGCGTGATGATCGGGCTCCGCGTCGGGACGATGACCGTGGTGGGCGTCCGAGCGGTGGCTTCGAGCGTCGCGACGACCGCCCGCGCGGGCCGGGTCGTGACGACGACAACCGCAGCGGCGGCTTCCGGCGTGACGACAACCGCGGTGGCTCGTCGTCCGGTGGTGGCTTCCGCCGCGATGACAACCGCGGTGGTTCCTCGTCCGGTGGTGGCTTCCGGCGTGACGACAACCGCGGTGGTTCGTCGACCGGTGGTGGGTTCCGGCGTGATGATCGGGCTCCGCGTCGGGACGATGACCGTGGTGGGCGTCCGAGCGGTGGCTTCGAGCGTCGCGACGACAACCGCGGTGGTTCCTCGTCCGGTGGTGGCTTCCGCCGCGATGACAACCGCGGTGGTTCCTCGACCGGTGGTGGCTTCCGCCGTGACGACAACCGCGGTGGTTCCTCGTCCGGTGGTGGGTTCCGGCGTGATGATCGGGCTCCGCGTCGGGACGATGACCGTGGTGGGCGCCCGAGCGGTGGCTTCGAGCGTCGCGACGACCGCCCGCGCGGGCCGCGTCGTGACGACGACAACCGCAGCGGCGGCTTCCGGCGTGATGACAACCGCGGTGGCTCGTCGTCCGGTGGTGGCTTCCGTCGTGACGACAACCGCGGTGGCTCGTCGTCCGGTGGTGGGTTCCGCCGCGATGACAACCGTGGCGGCGGCGGTGGCTATCGAGGTCAGCGGGACGACCGGGACAAGGGCGGTTACCGTGGGCGCGACGACCGCGGTGGGTACGAGAGGCGCGACGACCGCGACCGTGAGCCCATCAAGCGGCTTCCGATCCCTGACGACGTCACCGGTCACGAGATCGACAAGGACGTCCGTCAGGAGCTGATGAGTCTCCCGAAGACTCTGGCCGAGGACGTGGCCAGGAACCTGGTCATGGTGGCCCGGCTCATCGACGACGACCCCGAGCAGGCATACGCCTACTCCCGTATCGCGCTGCGGCTCGCCTCCCGTGTCGCAGCCGTGCGTGAGGCCGCCGGCTTCGCCGCCTACGCGACCCAGAAGTACGCGGAGGCCCTGGCGGAGTTCCGGGCGTCCCGGCGGATGACCGGTTCCGTGGAGCTGTGGCCCGTCATGGCCGACTGCGAGCGCGGACTGGGCCGGCCCGAGCGGGCGATGGCCATGGCGGGCGAGCCCGAGGTGCAGAAGCTGGACAAGGCCGGCCAGGTCGAGATGCGTCTGGTGGCGGCCGGGGCCCGCAGGGACATGGGGCAGATCGATGCCGCCATCGTGACGCTGCAGAGCTCCGAGCTCGCTTCCAGCGCCGTTCACCCGTGGACGCCGCGTCTGCGGTACGCGTACGCGGACGCGCTGCTGGCCGCTGGGCGCGAGGACGAGGCACGTGAGTGGTTCGGCAAGGCGCTGGAGGCCGACAAGGACGGCTCCACCGACGCGTCGGACCGCCTTGCCGAGCTGGACGGTGTCGAGTTCGTCGATGCCCTCGGTGACGACGAGGACGCCACCGCCACCGCCGACGTAGAGTCGCCGGTCGTCGTCGATGCGGACGACGCCATCGATGACGATGACGATGACGATGACGACGACGTGGATGACGAGGACGAGGACGAGGACGAGGACGAGGACGACGGTCCGGTCAAGGCGTAACGCATAGGAGGAGGGCGGCACCCAATGGGGTGCCGCCCTCTTCTGCGTTCGGGGCGGGTCAGCCGAGAGTCAGGCTGCGCAGGACCAGGCCCGTGGCCGGCTTGGGGCCGAAGGAGGTCGACTTGCGGGGCATGGTCACACCCTGCCGGGCGAGGTCGCGAACGACCTCTTCGCGTACCGGATGCATCAGCACCGCCGTGGAGCCGTGGCGCTCGGCCTGTTCGACGGCTGCCTCGGTGTCGTGGATGTAGGCGATGTGCGCCGGGTCGTCGGGGATCTGCCAGACGTGGTCGAGCAGCGCCGAGTGCAGGACCGTCGCGTCGAGGGTGCGCCAGGCGGCCGGCCGGTCCACCGGGACGGTACGGGCCAGCAAGGGCTCGGACGGGCGGTCGGCCAGATGGAAGGCGCCGTCGCCTGCGAGCAGGAAGGCGTTGCCCTCCGCTGCCGCGTCGGCCAGGGCGTCCAGGGCCTGGGCGAGCGACCCCTCGATGATGCGGACGCGGAACAGCCCGTCCAGCGCGGCGAGCGCGTCGACGACGGGCAGCCCGTGCAGCAGCCGGTGTATGGAGCGGACCCGGAGCGGATAGCGAACGGTGTCGACCAGGAGGACCAGGCCGAAGTCCCAGGGGCCGGGGGCGGAGTGCTCCTGCTGGAGACGCAGGTAGGTGGCCCAGCGGTGATGGCCGTCGGCGATGAGAGCCTGATGACCGGCCAGGTCCGTTTCGATCTCCGCCCGGTCGGTGGGATCGGTGACCGCCCACAGCCGGTGGCTGTATCCGTCCTCGGTGGTGGTGGCGAGCAGCGGCGGACGCTGGATGGTCCGCTCGATGACCGCGGTCGCGCCTGTGGCGTTGCCGTCGCTGCGATAGGTCAGCAGCAGGGGTTCGAGGTGGGCCCCGGTGGTCCGCATCAGATCGGCCCGGTCCTCGACGACGTGGGCCATCACGTCCTCGTGCGGGAGCACGATGCCGTCCGCGGGGCCCGAGAGTGCCAGGGCGCCGACGACGCCGCGTTGCAGGATCTCGCCGTTGCGCTGCTCGTAGACGTACAGCGCCGGCTCGGCATCGGGGGCGAGCACCCCTTCGGCCAGCCAGCGGTTCAGGGTCGCGGCGGCCTGTTCGTGCCGGGCGGCCGCGGTGTCGGCCTGCGGGAGGATCAGCCGCACGATGTTGTGCGGGTCCGCGGACTCCAGGTGGTGCAGTCCGTCGGGCCGTACAACCACGTCGTACGGGGGCGAGGTCACCGCCGCGAGGCTGCCTACCCGCTCGGGGACGTAACGCAGTCCACGGAACGGAATGAGACGCAGTCCCTCGTCCGCGGGGCCTCGTGTGTTCATTTCTGCATCGTATGTGCGGTCCGGCGATGCGCGATGATCGGGGGACAGACAGGCTATGAGGAGCGCAGGATATGAGCCAGGCGAGCAGGACCGGACCGAGCGGGAGCAGCACCGCTCTGAGCGAGTCGTACGACACGGCGCTGCTCGATCTCGACGGGGTGGTGTACGCGGGTGGGCAGGCGATCAACCATGCCGTCGATGCTCTCCGTACCGCGCGGGACGGCGGGATGCATCTGGCGTACGTCACCAACAACGCGCTGCGGACGCCGGCTGCCGTGGCTCAGCATCTGACCGAAATCGGGGTGCCCGCCGAGCCCGCCGACGTGATCACTTCGGCGCAGGCCGTGGCACGGCTGGTCGCCGATCAGCTGCCGGCCGGGGCGCGGGTGCTGGTGATCGGGGGCGAGGGGCTGCGGGTGGCGCTGCGTGAACGCGGGCTGGAGCCCGTGGAGTCCGCGGACGACGACCCGGTCGCGGTGGCGCAGGGATACGGCGGGCCGGACATGGCGTGGGGCAGGTTCGCCGAGGCCTCGTACGCGATCAATCGTGGACTCCCGTGGTTCGCGTCCAACACGGACCTGACGATTCCGAGCGCCCGCGGGATCGCGCCGGGCAACGGAGCGGCCGTGGAGGTCGTACGGATCGCGACCGGAGCCGAGCCGCAGGTGGCCGGGAAGCCGCTGCCGCCGATGCACCGGGAGACGGTGCTGCGGACCGGTGCCGAGCGGCCGCTGGTGATCGGGGACCGGCTCGACACGGATATCGAGGGGGCGTTCAACGGGGGTGTGGACTCGCTGCTGGTGCTGACCGGAGTGACGGATGCGGCCCAGCTGGTGGCCGCGGTGCCCGAGCACCGGCCGACGTATGTGGACGCCGACCTGCGCGGGCTGCTGACGGGGCAGCCCGAGGTGACGCGGACGGACGACGCGTACGCGTGCGGCGGCTGGACGGCTTCCGTGCGCGGTGAGGAGCTGGTGCTGGAGGGCGACGGGGACGCGCTCGACGGTCTGCGGGCACTGTGCGGGGCCGCGTGGACGCACGCGGGGGACGGCTCGTGCGCACTGGATTCGGGCAAGGCGGTGGCCCGGCTCGGGCTGTAGCGGTGGTGAGGGGCTCCCCGCTGTCGGTGGCCGCGTTCCCGGTCAGCCGAGAACGGCGAGGTCCAGGCGCTGGAGGCGTGCGGGGTCGGCGATCACGTCGTACTCGGTGATCCGGTCGCCCTCGACGGTCAAGGTGAGCGCGAACAGCAGTCGGCCTCGTGGGGCCACGACGACCCCCACTGTGCCGTTGACCAGCGCCAGTTCGGCGAGCTGCGACCTGTGGGCGAGGGCGGCCGTCCCCTCCGCGACGGCTCGCGCGCCACGGGCCTCGGCCGCTCCGCCCGGCGGCACCGCGATGGCGTCGGCGCGTCGCACCACATCGGGAGCCAGCACCGCGAGGATCGCGGTGAGGTCACCGGCCCGTGCGGCGGCGAGGAACGCCGAGACGACCTGGCGGTTCCGGGCGAGTTCGTCCGCCGGGACCAGGGGAGTGCCCTGCACCTTGTGGCGCGCGCGGCTGGCGATCTTCTTCGTGGTGACCGGTGTGCGCTCGACGATGGGTGCGATCTGCCGGAACGGCACGGCGAACATGTCGTGCAGCACGAACACGACCCGTTCGACGGGCCCCAGGGTGTCCAGAACCACGAGCAGCGCACGGCTCACCGAGTCGGCGAGCACCGCCTCGTCCTCCGGGGGGCTCCCCTGAGCGGCGGCCTGGACCTGGTCGAGTACCTGTTGGCCGGCCAGGTCCTCCCGGCGGGACCTGCGAGAACGCAGCATGTCGAGGCAGATGCGCGTGAGCACGGTCCGTAGCCAGCCGGCCAGGTTGTCGACTTCGTCGGCGTCGACCCGGCACAGGCGGAGCCATGTCTCCTGGACGGCATCATCGGCCTCGTCCGGCGAACCGAGCATCCGGTGGGCTACTGCGCGCAGCCGGCCCCGCTGTGCCTCGAAGCGTTCCGCCAGTGCCTCGTGCTCGTCCATCGGTCACCTCTCCCGGTCCTGCTCCGTCACCTCTCTCGTCCCATGACGAACGAAACCCGGCTGAAGTGACAGGAGAAACCGGTGACCTCCCTGCTGCACCTGGATTCCAGTGCCAATCGCTCCGACACCTCGGTCAGCAGGCAACTGACCACGTTGTTCGCGCAGACGTGGCGGGCGGTGCACGGCCCGGCCGGATACCGCTACCGGGATCTGGCCGGCGCCCCGGTGCCGCCGCTGGAGACCGCCTACTGCTCGCTCGGCCGGCGAGTCGAACGAAACGGCCTCGTCTCCCCGGCCGGAGTGGACAGGCTGATCGCGAGCCCGGCCGAGAAACGGGAATGGGCGCTGACCCGTCCGCTGATCGACGAACTGCTGGAGGCCGGGACCGTGCTGATCGGAGCTCCGCTCTACAACTACTCGGTAGCGGCCTCGCTGAAGACATGGATCGACCGGGTGGGCTTCCCGGGAGCGTTCATCGACCCGGACACCGGGGACAGCCTGCTGCGGGGGACGAAGGTCGTGGTGATCAGCTCACGGGGCGGCGCCTACGGCCCAGGGACCCCACGGGAGGGCTGGGACTTCCAGACGCCCTATCTCCGGGCGTACTTCGGTGACAAAGGGGTGGAGGAGGAAGACGTGCGTTTCATCGACGTCGAGATGACCATGGCCGGCCTGGTCCCGGAGCTGGCCCGGTTCAGGCCCTTCGGGGCGAGCTCTCTGGCTGCGGCGCGCGCCGAAGTGACCGCGGTCGCGTCCGGCGGGCAGCCGGACCTCGGTGATGGCCGGTAGCAGCCGGTGGTGGTGGCCGGTGGTCGCCGGTGACGGAGGCCGGATCAAGGCCACAGCAGGCTAGGCTAACCTAACTCCGTGTTGGTTGAGAGTCCTCCGAACCCGAGCGCAGGCCCGATAGCCGCGCCGGACAGCGCCGTTCCCCCCAGGCGCCATGCGGTACGTGCCGCAGGGCTCCTGGTGGCGTCGGCCGCCCTGGTGCTGATGTGCCTGGCGAGCATCGCGATCGGCGCCAAGGGCCTGCCGCTCGCCGACGTGTGGCACGGCCTGTTCCACTACGCGGGGAGCGGTGACGACGTCCTCGTACGGAAGGTGCGCATCCCCCGGACCGTGCTCGGGCTGATCGTCGGCGCCGCACTCGGACTCGCCGGAGCAGTGATGCAGGCGCTGACCCGCAACCCGCTCGCCGAGCCCGGGTTGCTGGGCGTCAACGCGGGTGCGTCGGCGGCGGTCGTCTCCGCCATCAGCTTCTTCGGGGTCACCTCGCTGACCGGATACGTCTGGTTCGCCTTCGCCGGAGCCGCGATCGTCTCGGTCGCCGTGTACCTGCTCGGCGGCAGCCGGTCCGCCAATCCCGTACGGCTCGCGCTCGCCGGAACGGCCGTCACAGCCGCGCTGTACGGGTACGTCAACGCCGTGCAGCTGCTGGACTCGGCGGCGCTGGACCGGCTGCGGTTCTGGACCGTCGGCTCGCTGGCCTCCGCGAACATGGACACCGTCGGCAAGGTGTGGCCGTTCATCGCGCTCGGCGTGCTGCTCGCGCTGCTCATCGCGCGGCCGCTCAACGCCCTGGAGATGGGCGACGACACGGCACGGGCCCTCGGCGCCCATCTGACCCGGACCCGGGTCCTCGCGATGCTCGCCGTCACCCTGCTGTGCGGGGCCGCGACAGCCGCGTGCGGGCCGATCGTCTTCATCGGGCTGATGATCCCGCACCTGGTGCGTGCGATCACCGGCCCCGACATGCGGTGGATCCTGCCGTACGCGGCCGTGCTCTCCCCGGTGCTCCTGCTCGGCGCGGACGTGGTCGGCCGGGTCGTCGCCCGTCCGTCCGAACTCCAGGTCGGCATCGTCACCGCACTGCTCGGCGGGCCCGTCTTCATCCACCTCGTACGACGCAAGAGGATGTCCCAGCTGTGAAGGCCACCAAGGAGGAGACCGGAGAGACGGCGGAACCGAAGGCGCCGGCGGGAACGGCCCGGTCGGTGCGGGCCGTGCGGACGGCCGGCGGGTACTCGTTCCGGATGAACGTCCGGGCGTCCCTCGTCGTTCTGCTGCTCGGCGCCGTGGCAGCGATCGCGGCCGTCGTCCTCATCGGCAGCGGCGACTTCGCGATGACACCGGGCGAGGTCGTCACCACGCTCTTCGGACACGGCACCTTCCAGCAGGAGTTCATCGTCACGGACCTGCGCCTGCCGCGGGTGCTGGTCGGACTCCTCGTCGGGGCCGCGCTCGGTGTCGGCGGCGCCGTCTTCCAGACCATCTCGCGCAACCCGCTCGGCAGCCCCGACGTGCTCGGTTTCGGCCAGGGCGCGACCGTGGGTGCGCTGACCGTGATCGTCCTGTTCCAGGGCGGGGCGGCAGCGGTCGCGGGAGGCGCGGTCGTCGGCGGACTGCTGACCGGGGTCGCCGTCTACCTGCTGGCGTGGAAGCGCGGGGTGCACGGGTTCCGGCTCGTCCTGGTGGGGATCGGTGCTGCCGCCATGCTCACCGCCGCGACGCAGTACCTGATCACCAAGGCCAACCTGGTCGACGCGACCCGTGCCGTCGTCTGGATGACCGGCTCGCTCGACGGCCGGGACTGGGCGCAGGTCTGGCCCCTGCTCGCGGTCTGCGGTGTGCTGCTCCCGCTGGTGTTCGGGCACGGGCCCGCCCTGCGGGCGATGGAGATGGGCGACGACGCCGCGTACGCGCTCGGCGTACGGGTCGAACGCACCCGGCTCGTCCTGATGGGCTCCGCCGTGCTGCTCGTCGCCGTCGCCACGGCCGCGGCGGGACCGATCGCGTTCGTCTCGCTGAGCGCCCCGCAGCTGGCCCGCCGGCTCACCCGCTCCACCGGCCCCAACCTGGTGGCCGCGACCTTCATGGGGGCGGCGCTTCTCCTCGTCGCCGACTGGATCTCGATGGAGGCCTTCGGCGACCGGCAGCTGCCCGTCGGAGTGGTCACCGGAGTGCTGGGCGGCTGCTATCTGCTGTGGCTCCTGGTGTCCGAGCGCAAGGCGGGCCGTATATGAAGGCCCGTGCGCGGGGCGCGGAACGGGCGCCCGGCACCGAACCCGCACCCCAATCCCTCACCGATCCGACCCACCCCCGGAGTACGACCATGCAGCGCCTCACCGCGGACTCGGTGACCCTCGGCTACGACCAGCGGGTCATCGCGGAGAATCTCTCGGTCGAGATCCCCGACCACTCGTTCACCGTGATCGTCGGCCCCAACGCCTGCGGGAAGTCCACGCTGCTGCGGGCGCTCTCCCGGATGCTGAAGCCGACCCGCGGCAGGGTGCTGCTGGACGGTGAGGCGATTCACGGCCTGCCCGCGAAGAAGGTCGCCAGGACCCTGGGGCTGCTGCCCCAGTCCTCCATCGCACCGGAGGGCATCACGGTGGCCGACCTCGTGGCCCGGGGGCGCTACCCGCACCAGGGGCTGCTGCGGCAGTGGTCACCCGAGGACGAACGGATTGTCGATGAATCGATGGCATCGACCGGGGTCGGTGCACTGGGCAATCGCTATGTCGATGAATTGTCCGGCGGTCAGCGCCAGCGGGTCTGGATAGCGATGGCGCTCGCCCAGCAGACGCCGCTGCTGCTGCTGGACGAGCCGACGACATACCTCGACATCCAGCACCAGATCGACGTGCTCGACCTGTGCGCCGAACTGCACGAGACGCAGGGGCGCACGCTGGTGGCGGTCCTGCACGACCTGAACCACGCCGCGCGGTACGCCACGCACCTCATCGCCATGCGGGAGGGCGAGATCATCGCGGAGGGCGAGCCCGGGGAGATCGTCACCGCGGAGCTCGTGGAGCGGGTGTTCGGGCTGCGGTGTCAGGTGATCCCCGACCCGGAGACGGGGACACCGCTGGTGGTGCCTGCCGCACGAGTGCGGGCGCGGGTGCCCGTGTCCCGGGGCGCGTGACCCCGGGCCACGCCTTGTCCTCAAGCGCCGGACGGGCCTGACCGGGCGGTTACAGCAGCGATCTCAGCTTCAGGAGGTCGCGGAAACCGGCCTCCAGGCGTACCCGGCCCGAGCCCCACGCCTTGGCGAAGTTCAGTTCGCCGTCCACCATCGCCACCAGGTCGTCCCCGGTCATCGCGAGCCGGATCTCCGCCTTCTCCGGGGGCGGTCCCTGGACCGTGTCCAGGACCTGGATCCGGCCGCCTGCGAGGCGGCCGGTGAAGGTCACGTCGAGGTCCTTGATGTGGCAGCTGAGCGAACGGTCGAGCGCCGCCGCGCCGCGCACATCGCCGTCGGCCCCTGCGAGGTTGTCGGAAAGTCTGTCGAGTGCGCTGCGGCACTCCGCCATGGTCGCCATCGTGACCGACGGTACCGCAGCCCTTCGCGGTAGCGTTTCCCGCATGAGCGACTCGATGCCGGGGCCGGACCCGGCCGCCGCAACCGCGCCCGGGGAGATGCCGCAGGACGTACCGCAGGCGCCGCCCGCCGCGGTCTCGCACGAGCCCGCCGGCCCGGCGCCCCTCGGTGTCGTACGCACGCCCACGGGCAGCGCCGGCGTGGACGCGCACCTGGAGCGCCTGGCCGATGCGGACCACCTTCCGGCGGACGGACACATCGAGGTGTACGAGGATGTACACCGTGGCCTGCGCGACACGCTGACCGCGCTGGACGCCAGGCCCGCACCCGCGCCGGTGCCCGCACCGATGCCCCCGTACAACAACTCGTACAACAACAGGAGCTGAACCGAACGTGGCAGGAGTGGCCCGTCGCCGCCTCGACGCCGAGCTGGTGCGCCGAAAGCTTGCCCGCTCACGCGAGCATGCGAGCCAGCTGATCGCCGCAGGACGGGTGACCGTCGGCGGCAACACCGCGACCAAACCGGCCACCCAGGTCGAGACGAGTGCCGCGGTCGTCGTCACCAAGGACGACAGCGACCCCGAGTACGTCTCGCGGGGCGGCCACAAACTGGCGGGCGCCCTCGCCGCCTTCGTCCCGCTCGGGCTCGAGGTGGAGGGGCGGCGGGCGCTGGACGCCGGGGCCTCGACCGGCGGGTTCACCGATGTGCTGCTGCGGGCCGGAGCGGCCCGCGTCCTCGCCGTGGACGTCGGTTACGGGCAGCTCGCCTGGTCGCTCCAGTCCGATGAACGCGTCATCGTCAAGGACCGTACCAATGTGCGGGAACTGACCCTGGAGGCGATCGACGGCGAGGCGGTGGACCTGGTGGTGGGCGATCTGTCGTTCATCCCGCTCGGCCTCGTGCTGCCCGCCCTGGCGCGTTGCGCAGCCCCGGACGCGGACCTGGTCCTCATGGTCAAGCCGCAGTTCGAGGTCGGCAAGGAGCGCCTCGGCAGCGGCGGTGTGGTGCGCAGTCCCGAGCTGCGCGCCGAAGCGGTACGAGAGGTGGCCCGGCGGGCCTGGGCGCTGGGCCTGGGGGTCCGGGGTGTGACGGCCAGCCCGTTGCCCGGGCCGTCGGGGAATGTCGAGTACTTTCTGTGGCTGCGGGCCGGAGCACCGGAGCTGGATCCTGCGGATGTCGACCGTGCAGTGGCGGAGGGGCCTCGTTGACGACGAATGCGGCACGAACAGTATTTCTCTTGGCACACACCGGCCGGCCGGCCGCGATCCGCAGCGCCGAGCTTGTCGTCCAGGGGCTGCTCCGCAACGGCCTGGGCGTGCGGGTCCTGGCCCATGAGGCGGCCGACCTGCCGTTGCCGCCGTCCGTCGAGACGGTCGCCGACGCTCCCGAGGCGGTCGACGGCTGCGAGCTGCTGATCGTCCTCGGCGGGGACGGGACGCTGCTACGGGGAGCGGAGCTCTCGCGTGCCTCCGGGGTCCCGATGCTCGGCGTCAACCTCGGCCGGGTCGGCTTCCTGGCCGAGGCCGAGCGCGACGACCTCGACAAGGTCGTCGACCGGGTCGTCACCCGGGCGTACACCGTCGAGGAGCGCATGACGATCGACGTCCTCGTGCACAGTAACGGCGACATCGTCCACCGGGACTGGGCGCTCAACGAGGCGGCCGTGCAGAAGGTGTCGCCCGAGCGGATGCTCGAGGTCGTGCTGGAGATCGACGGCAGGCCGGTGACCGGGTTCGGCTGCGACGGCATCGTGTGCGCGACGCCCACAGGATCTACCGCGTACGCCTTCTCGGCAGGCGGCCCCGTCGTCTGGCCCGAGGTCGAGGCGCTGCTGATGGTCCCGATCAGCGCCCACGCACTGTTCGCCAAGCCGCTGGTGACCTCGCCGACCTCGGTGCTCGCCGTCGAGGTCCAGCCGCACACCCCGCACGGGGTGCTCTGGTGCGACGGGCGCAGGACCGTGGAGCTGCCCGCAGGCGCGCGTGTCGAGGTGCGGCGCGGCGCCGTACCCGTACGGCTGGCCCGGCTCCACCAGGCCTCGTTCACGGACCGGCTGGTGGCCAAGTTCGCGCTGCCGGTGTCGGGGTGGCGGGGCGCACCGCACTGACCCACGGCGGGCTCCCGTGCCGGGCGGATCCGACGCCGTGACCGCAGCCCGTGTGCGCGCGGGCCCCGAAACCTCGTATGGTCATGTGCGTGTTGGAGGAGATGCGGATACGGTCGCTCGGAGTCATCGACGACGCGGTGGTGGAACTGTCACCCGGTTTCACCGCTGTGACCGGTGAGACCGGCGCGGGCAAGACCATGGTCGTCACCAGTCTGGGACTGCTGCTCGGCGGGCGCGCCGACCCCGCCCTGGTGCGGATCGGCGCCAAGGCCGCCGTCGTCGAGGGCCGGATCACGGTGGCCGAGGGCGACGCGGTGGCGTTGCGGGCCGAGGAGGCCGGGGCCGAGATCGAGGACGGTGCGCTGCTCATCAGCCGTACCGTTTCGGCTGAAGGGCGTTCCCGGGCCCATCTCGGCGGCAGATCCGTGCCGGTGGGAGTGCTGGCAGAACTCGCCGACGAACTCGTCGCCGTGCACGGCCAGACCGACCAGCAGGGGCTGCTCAAGCCGGCCCGGCAGCGGCAGGCCCTGGACCGGTACGCGGGCGACGGTGTCGCCGTGCCCCATGCCAAGTACGCGGCGGCCTACCGGCGGCTGCGCGAGGCCGCCGGGGAGCTCGACGAGCTGACCACGCGTGCCCGCGAGCGCGCCCAGGAAGCCGATCTGCTGCGCTTCGGGCTGAACGAGATCGCCGCCGTCGAACCGCTGCCCGGCGAGGACACCGAGCTCGCCGCCGAGGCGCAGCGCCTCGGCCACGCGGACGCGCTGGCCTCGGCCGCCGCCCTCGCGCACACCGCGCTGGCCGGCAACCCCGAGGACCCGGAGGCCGTCGACGCGCGAGCCGTCGTCGCGGCCGCCGGGCAGGCCCTCGACGGGGTGCGCGCCCACGACCAGGCGCTCGCCGCTCTCGCGGACCGGGTCGGCGAGATCTCGATCCTGCTCTCCGACGTCGCGGGCGAACTGTCGGGCTACGCCGACCAGCTGGACTCGGATCCGCTGCGGCTCGCCGCGGTCGAGGAGCGCCGCGCCGCACTCACCGGTCTCACCCGCAAGTACGGCGTGGACATCGCCGCCGTGCTGGCCTGGGCCGAGGAAGGGGCGGCCCGGCTGACCGAGCTGGAGGGCGACGACGACCGGATCGGCGAACTGACCGCGGAACGCGACGCGCTGCGCGCCGAACTCTCCGGTCTCGGCCAGGCGTTGACGGATGCCCGTACGGCGGCCGCCGCGCTCTTCGCCGAGGCGGTGACCGCGGAACTCGCCTCCCTCGCCATGCCCCACGCCCGCGTCTCCTTCGACATCCGGCAGACCGAGGCGGCGGACGATGCGTCGGGCATCGAGATCGACGGACGCAACGTGGCGTACGGACCGTCCGGTGCCGACGAGGTCGAACTCCTGCTGGCCCCGCACCCCGGCGCCCAGCCTCGCCCGATCGCCAAGGGCGCGTCGGGCGGCGAACTGTCCCGGGTGATGCTCGCCGTCGAGGTGGTCTTCGCCGGCTCCGACCCGGTACCCACCTACCTCTTCGACGAGGTGGACGCGGGCGTCGGCGGCAAGGCGGCCGTCGAGGTCGGCCGGCGGCTGGCGAAGCTCGCCCGGTCGGCGCAGGTCGTGGTCGTCACCCACCTGCCCCAGGTGGCGGCGTTCGCCGACCGTCAGCTGCTGGTCGAGAAGACCGTGGACGGCTCGGTGACCAGGAGCGGTGTCACGGTCCTGGAGGGCGAGGACCGGGTACGGGAGCTGTCGCGGATGCTCGCGGGCCAGGAGGACTCCGAGACGGCCCGGGCGCACGCGGAGGAACTGCTGGCCACCGCACGGGCTGACGGCTGAGGGCCGCCCTGTACGCATGACGAGGACGTGGCCGACGCGTACCTGCTGATGGAGGGGTGCGCGTCGACGGGCGCGGCCCGGCTGTCCCCGGGGCGCTCGTCCTCGGGCCGGTGCGGTGCGCGCGTCGCAGGGGACGGAGACCGTCACCGCCACCACGTGATCAGTGCTCGCCGGGGTGCTCGGCAAGCGCTGATCCGGGCGTTCGGGCCGTCGGAGTCCGTCCGGAATTCACCCGTGCGGGTGGTGCGCCACGCCCGGTTTGTCGCGGTGCGCACCGGCGTATCGGT
The DNA here is from genome assembly GCF_040295435.1 of Streptomyces sp. NPDC002809. Taxonomy (NCBI): domain Bacteria; kingdom Bacillati; phylum Actinomycetota; class Actinomycetes; order Kitasatosporales; family Streptomycetaceae; genus Streptomyces; species Streptomyces sp. NPDC002809. The sequence continues at coordinate 27,455 of NZ_JBEOVJ010000074.1, read as the reverse complement.
CCGGCCGTGCCGGAACGTGCGTACGGACTGGCATCCTTGGCGGTGTACTTACGGCCGTCGGGTGACGCCGTTACCCCCGACTCGGGAGCCCCGGGAGCCATTCAACGTGTCACAGCTGCGTACGGTCCAAGTGCTGGGCGGCGGCAGTGCGGGCAGCAGCGCCCATGTCGGATCGCTGGCGGCCGGACTGGTCGCGCGAGGCGTGCAGGTCACCGTCTGCGCGCCCGCGGCGCTGGAGCGTGCCTACGACTTCTCCGGCACGGGGGCCCGTTTCCTGCCCGTGCCGCGACGTAGTGACCCCGCCGCCGTCGCCGCGCTGCGCGCCGCCTGCGCAGGGGCCGACGTCGTGCACGCGCATGGACTGCACGCCGCCGTGCGGGCCGCGCTGGCGCTCGGCGGCCGACAGGTCCCGCTGGTCATGACCTGGCACGCCCGGGCCCACGCCGAGGGCGCGCGCCGCCGGCTGCTGCACCTGCTGGAGCGGAGGGCCGCCCGTGCGGCGTCGGTTGTGCTCGGCACGTCGTCGGACCTGGTCGACCGGGCCCGTCGCCGCGGTGCGCGTGACGCACGCCTCGCGCCCGTCGCCGTTCCCGCACCACGTGCCCCCGCGCCTGTTCCCGAGAGCAAGGTGCGGGCCGAACTCGGCGCGGTGGAGCGGCCGTTGGTCGTGGCGGTGGGCAGTCTCGTGCCGCATCACGGATACGGCACGCTGCTCGACGCGGCACGGATGTGGCGCCGGCTCGACCCCGTACCCCTGCTGGTCATCGCGGGTGAGGGGCGTGAGAGGGCGGCGCTGCGGCGCCGGATCAAGGCCGAGGACCTGCCTGTTTCACTGATCGGCAGCCGTACCGACGTTCCCGAACTCCTGGCCGCCGCCGACGTCGTCGTGCTGCCCAGCCGCTGGGAGGCGCGTTCGGTGCTGGCCCAGGAGGCGTTGCGGATCGGTGCGCCGCTGGTCGCGACCGCGGTCGGCGGAGTGCCCGAACTCGTGGGTGACGCGGCGGAACTCGTGCCGTACGCGAACGCGGAGGCGCTCGCCCGGGCCGTCGCCCGGCTGCTCGGCGATCCGGCGGAACGGGAACGGCTGGCAGCCGCCGGGCCCAGGCAGGCCGCGAGTTGGCCGACCGAGGACGACACGATCGCCCAAGTGCTCAGCGTGTACGACGAGTTGGCGCAGCCGCTCGCGGTGGCCCGTACCCGCTGAGGTCACCGGTCACGTCGTGTGGCGGCGGGCGCGCAGGGCCAGGCTCAGTGCCAGGACGGCCTGCGGGTCGTCCAGATCGGTGCCGAGCAGTTCACCGATGCGGGCCAGCCGGTTGTACAGCGTCTGGCGGTTCAGATGCAGTTCGCGCGCCGTCTCCGCCTTGCGGCCCGCATGGGCCAGATACGTCTCCAGCGTGGGCAGCAGCGGCGGGCGCGAGGTGCGGTCGTGATCGCGCAGAGGGCCGATCGCCCGCTCGACGAACGCCGCCAGATCCGGATGGTCCCGCAGCCGCCACAGCAGCAGATCGATGTCGAGCCGCCGGGCGTCGTACCAGGGCCGGTCGCCGAGCCCCTGCGCCGCCGTGGCCGTCTCCGCCGCGTGCCGCAGCCCCGCACCGGCCGCCGCCCAGCCGCCCGCCACCCCGACCACCACGACGGGGGGATGGGAACCCGCCCGCTCCAGACCGGCCCGCTCCACCCCGGCCCGCAACGCCGCGGCGACCCGGTCGGCCACCGCCGTACGCTCCGTCTCCGTGCGCAGCCCCAGCAGCAGCGGCACCCGGCCCTCCACCGGCCGCACCCCGAGCAGCACCGGCACCCCCACCGAGGACAGCTCCTCCAGGACCGCGCGCGCCAGCAGCGCCCAGTTCCCGGAGGGGGAGAGCTCCGGGGCCAGCCGCATCACCACGGGCAGCAGCGGCATCTCGCCCGGCTTGAAGCCCAGCACGCGGGCCTGCGCCGGCGCGTCCTCGGGGGTGATGCGGCCCTCCGCGAGGTCGGTGAGGAAGTCACCGCGGCCGCGCGCCGCGAGCTCCTCCTCCTGGCGGGCCTGCATCAGCACCACCGCGAGGATGCCCGCCGCCCGTTCCGCCGCCATCCGGTGCACCGGCACCAGCGGCCCGTCCACCGCCAGCAGGACCAGCCTGGCCCGCACCGAGCCGGTTCCCGGGCCGCCGCCCGGCACGTCCACCAGCACCGCGCCGACGGGGGGCGACTCGCGGGCGGTCCGGCCGCCGCGCATCCCGTCCCAGACCTGGAGCGGATCGGGGGAGGCCGGGCCCGACCCGGTGCCCGCCGCGTACAGCAGCTGGCCGTCCGCCGTCTCCAGGAAGACCGGGTTGGCCGTGAAATCCGCCAGGATGCCCAGCACCTGGGGCACCCCGCCGCCACCGAGCAGCGCCTGGGTGCAGCGTCGGTGGACCTCCTCGGCCTGCTGCAGGAGTGCGTAGTGACCGTTGACGATCTCGGTGTGGATCTCCTCCGTCACCGTCACGAACGGCACCTCGCGGTGCAGCTGGACCAGTGGCAATCCGGCCGCGCGGGCGGCGTCCACGATCGAGGACGGCAGCCTGCTGAAGCGCGGACCGAGCTCCACGACGAGGGCGGCGATACCGCGGTCGGCGAGCCGTCGGACGAACGCCCGCTGTTCGGCAGGGCGGGTGCCCAGCCCCAGGCCGGTGGTGAGGAGGAGCTCGCCGCCCTTGAGCAGCGACGCGATGTTGGGGACCTCGCCCGCGTGCACCCAGCGCACGGTACGGCCGAGCCGGTCGGCTCCGGTCACCACCTCGGGGAGTCCGCTGCGCAGCCCCGGCAGCTCAAGGGCTCGCTGCACGGTGATGCCGCCTTGGGTCTCCACTGGCTCTGGCCTCGCGTTCCGCGTCTGTCGGACCGGGCGGTCGCACGATTGCGGTCACCCTGGTCAGGAAGGTACCGGCCCGGGACGCCGCGGGCTCCGTCGGGGCGGTACGCCGTTGACAGGGTCCGGACCCGCTGCGATCTTGAAAATCTTGTACCCGGACGAGTGGGGAACCATGGGTGGCGATGTACCGCAGCACGACGATGTCCTGCCCGGTCCTCTGGTCGGCGCCGACTGGCTCGCCGGACGGCTCGGCTCTCCGGGGCTCCTGGTGCTCGACGCCTCCGTCGGTGCGCACCGGGGGTCCGCGCGGCGGATCGCGGGGGCGCGGCCGTTCGACATCGACGGCGCACTCTCCGACCCCGCGGGACCGCTGCCCCACACGATGCCCGACGCCGGCCGGTTCACGGAGGAACTGCGCACTCTGGGCCTCCACGACGGCGACACGGCCGTGGTCTACGACGCGGTGGGCATCTACTCCAGCGCCCGGGCCTGGTGGATGCTCCGTGCGATGGGCTTCGACAGGGTCGCGGTGCTCGACGGGGGCCTGCCCGGCTGGGCGGCTGCCGGACTGCCGACGGAGGACGGCGCACCCGCCGCCCCCGCGGAGCGCGGTGACTTCACCGCCGGGCCGCGCGCGGGACTGTTCGTGGGCGCGGACGTGGTGGCGGCGGCCCTCACCGATCCGGCGTCCGCCGTCTTCGACGCCCGGTCCCGGGAACGCTTCGGCGGTACGGCCCCCGAGCCGCGTGCGGGCCTGCGGGGCGGCCATATGCCCGGGGCGGTCAGCCTGCCCTTCGGCGAGGTCCAGCACGAGGGCCGGATGCGCCCGGAGGCTGAGCTGCGGGCCGCGTTCGGAGACCTGGCTCAGGACCGGGAGCGGCTGCTCTTCAGCTGCGGATCGGGTGTCACCGCCTGCGTACTGACGCTGGGCGCCGCGCTGGCCGGATACCGCGACCTGGCGGTGTACGACGGCTCCTGGAGCGAGTGGGGGCTGCCCTCGGGGCGGCGCCCGGTCGTGACGGGGCAGGAGACGGAGGCTTCCCGCGCTTGAAGCCGGGCGGTCCCGTGCAGCGGCTGAGCCGGGCGGTCCTGTGCAGCGGCGGGATGCGCGGCTGGAACCACGCGACTTCCCGGGCCGGCCTGCCGAACGGCGAGCAGCGAGGCCGCTCCTACCTGTCGTCCCTCCCCGGTCGTGCCAGGGAACCAACGAGCTGTTCTGCGGTGACCCGGCGGCGGTGCCGCGGTGAGCCGCCCGGCCCACCGCAGCACCGCGGCCCGTCAGCCCACGTACGCGCCGCTGGCAGTCAGCCGCAGCGCCGTGTCGATCAGCGGCACGTGGCTGAACGCCTGCGGGAAGTTCCCCACCTGGCGCTGCAGCCGTGAGTCCCACTCCTCGGCCAGCAGGCCCAGGTCGTTGCGGAGGGACAGCAGGCGCTCGAAGAGCTGGCGGGCCTCGTCGACCCGGCCGATCATCGCCAGGTCGTCCGCCAGCCAGAACGAACACGCGAGGAACGCGCCCTCGTCGCCCTCCAGGCCGTCCACACCGGCGTTCTCGCCCGTGGTGGGGTAGCGGAGCACGAAGCCGTCCTCGGTGGAGAGCTCCCGCTGGATCGCCTCGATCGTGCCGATGACCCGCTTGTCGTCGGGCGGCAGGAACCCCATCTGGGGGATCAGCAACAGGGAGGCGTCCAGTTCCTTCGACCCGTAGGACTGGGTGAAGGTGTTGCGCTCCTTGTCGTAGCCCCGTTCGCAGACGTCGCGGTGGATGTCGTCGCGCAGCTCGCGCCACTTCTCCAGCGGCCCGTCCGTGTCGCCGGACTCGATCAGCTTGATGGTCCGGTCGACCGCGACCCAGGCCATCACCTTGGAGTGCACGAAGTGCCGGCGCGGCCCGCGCACCTCCCAGATGCCCTCGTCCGGCTCGTCCCAGTGCTTCTCCAGGTACTCGATCAGCTTGAGCTGGAGACCGGTCGCGTAGTCGTTACGGGTCAGCCCCGTCATGTGCGCGAGGTGCAGGGCCTCGGTGACCTCGCCGTACACGTCCAGCTGGAGCTGGCCCGCGGCGCCGTTGCCGACGCGGACCGGGCCGGAGTTCTCGTAACCGGGCAGCCACTCCAGCTCGGCCTCGCCCAGCTCCCGCTCGCCCGCGATGCCGTACATGATCTGCAGGTTCTCGGGGTCGCCCGCGACCGCCCGCAGCAGCCACTCGCGCCAGGCACGGGCCTCCTCGCGGTAGCCGGTGCGCAGGAGCGAGGAGAGAGTGATCGCGGCGTCGCGCAGCCAGGTGTAGCGGTAGTCCCAGTTGCGCGAACCGCCGATGTCCTCCGGGAGGGAGGTGGTCGGCGCGGCGACGATGCCGCCGGTCGGCGCGTACGTCAGGGCCTTCAGGGTGATCAGCGAGCGGACCACGGCCTCGCGGTAGGGGCCGTGGTACGTGCACTGGGCGACCCACTCGCGCCAGAAGTCCGCGGTGGCCTCCAGCGAGCCCTCCGGGTCCGGGAGCGCGGGCGGCTCGTGGTGCGAGGGCTGCCAGCTGATGGTGAACGCGATCCGGTCACCGGGGGCGACGGTGAAGTCGGAGTACGTCGTCAGGTTCTCGCCGAAGGTCTCGGCGGGGGTGTCCAGCCAGACCGAGTCCGGGCCCGCGACGGCGACCGTACGGCCGTCCACCTTGTGCACCCACGGGGTGACGCGCCCGTAGCTGAACCGCATGCGCAGCTCCGAGCGCATCGGCACCCGGCCGCTGATTCCCTCCACGATCCGGATCAGCTGGGGTGCGCCGTCGCGCGGCGGCATGAAGTCGGTCACTCTGACCGTGCCGCGCGGCGTGTCCCATTCCGATTCCAGGATCAGTGAGTCCCCGCGATAGCGGCGACGGTCCGCCTGAGGCGGTTCCGCGCCCTCCGCGCGGGCCGGCCCCAGGCGCCAGAAGCCATGCTCCTCGGTGCCCAGCAGCCCGGCAAAGACGGCGTGTGAATCGAAGCGGGGCAGGCACAGCCAGTCGGCCGTGCCGTCCCGGCAGACCAGGGCGGCGGTCTGCATGTCTCCGATGAGTGCGTAATCCTCGATGCGCCCGGCCACGTGCGTCTCCAGTCGAACGGCCATGTCGCCCCGTGGGGCGCTTACTGCGGGTCAAGAGGTCGTTGCAGGGGGTTGAAGTGGGGGAACCTGCGTGCTCATACCTCGCCCGGAGCGAGTGTCCGAGCAGGATACGACGCACCCGGGTGATCCGCGCGACGCTCTTGGCAACAGAGGTGAGCCGAACGGGTGGGGCGTGAGAGACGTGCGGTGATCCCGTGTGCGGGATGTGCCGGGAGTGGCCGGAAGCAGGCTCCCCTCGTCGCTGTTACCCTGGTAGCCCGTGGACCGGTGGTCGTCTGCGACAGCAGACGAGGCCCCCGAACCGCAGCGACGGCACCTCCGGATTCTCCGGATGGGAATGCCGGTACGCACCTCACGATCGCGACCACGGGAGCCCCCTTTGGCTATGCAGCCCACATCCACGACGACCAAGCACATCTTCGTCACCGGGGGTGTCGCCTCTTCCCTCGGCAAGGGTCTGACTGCCTCCAGCCTCGGTGCCCTGCTCAAGGCGCGCGGCCTTCGGGTCACCATGCAGAAGCTCGACCCGTACCTGAACGTCGACCCGGGCACGATGAACCCCTTCCAGCACGGCGAGGTGTTCGTCACCAACGACGGCGCCGAGACCGACCTGGACATCGGCCACTACGAGCGCTTCCTCGACGTCGACCTCGACGGCTCGGCCAACGTCACCACCGGCCAGGTCTACTCGACGGTCATCGCCAAGGAACGGCGCGGCGAGTACCTCGGTGACACGGTGCAGGTCATCCCGCACATCACCAACGAGATCAAGCACCGCATCCGCCGCATGGCCACCGACGACGTCGACGTCGTCATCACCGAGGTCGGCGGCACGGTCGGCGACATCGAGTCGCTGCCGTTCCTGGAGACCGTCCGCCAGGTCCGCCACGAGGTGGGCCGGGACAACGTCTTCGTCGTGCACATCTCGCTGCTGCCCTACATCGGCCCGTCCGGCGAGCTCAAGACCAAGCCCACCCAGCACTCGGTGGCGGCCCTCCGCAACATCGGTATCCAGCCGGACGCCATCGTGCTGCGCGCCGACCGCGACGTACCGACCGCCATCAAGCGCAAGATCTCGCTGATGTGCGACGTCGACGAGGCGGCCGTGGTGGCCTGCCCGGACGCCAAGTCGATCTACGACATCCCGAAGGTGCTGCACTCCGAGGGCCTGGACGCCTACGTCGTGCGCAAGCTCGACCTGCCGTTCCGCGACGTCGACTGGACCACCTGGGGGGATCTGCTGGACCGCGTCCACAACCCCGACCACGAGGTCACGGTCGCGCTGGTCGGCAAGTACATCGACCTGCCCGACGCCTATCTCTCGGTCACCGAGGCCATCCGGGCCGGCGGCTTCGCCAACAAGGCCCGTGTCAAGGTCAAGTGGGTCGCGTCCGACGACTGCAAGACCCCGGCCGGTGCCAAGAAGCAGCTCGGCGACGTCGACGCCATCTGCATCCCGGGCGGTTTCGGCGAGCGCGGCGTCGTCGGCAAGGTCGGCGCCATCCAGTACGCCCGTGAGAACAAGGTGCCGCTGCTCGGCCTCTGCCTCGGCCTGCAGTGCATCGTGATCGAGGCGGCGCGCAACCTCGCCGAGATCCCCGACGCCAACTCCACCGAGTTCGACGCGGCCACCGCCCACCCCGTCATCTCGACGATGGAGGAGCAGCTGGCGTACGTCGAGGGCGCGGGCGACCTGGGCGGCACCATGCGGCTCGGCCTGTACCCGGCGAAGCTCGCCGAGGGATCGCTGGTCCGTGAGGCCTACGACGGCCAGCCGTACGTGGACGAGCGCCACCGTCACCGCTACGAGGTCAACAACTCCTACCGCGCCGAGCTGGAGAAGAAGGCCGGTCTGGTCTTCTCCGGCACCTCCCCGGACAACAAGCTCGTCGAGTACGTCGAGTACCCGCGCGAGGTCCACCCCTACCTGGTCGCCACCCAGGCGCACCCGGAGCTGCGCTCCCGCCCGACCCGCCCGCACCCGCTCTTCGCGGGCCTGGTGAAGGCGGCCGTCGCGCGCAAGACGGGCGCCACGCCGGGCAAGTAACGGCATCCCCGCAGGCGTTACGGTTGGCCGGGGTACGCATCCTTCGAGGACGCGTACCCCGGTCACTGTTTTTTGTGGGAGGACGTAGATGGGTTTCCAGGACACGCCCGAGGAATGGCCGGTCACCGCGACCGAGACTCCGTTCCGGGGCAACAAGACCAGCGTCCGCACCGACGACGTGGAGATGCCCGACGGCACGATCGCGCGCCGCGACTACCAGGTCCACCCCGGCTCGGTCGCCGTGCTGGCGCTCGACCACGAGGACCGCGTCCTCGTGCTCCGCCAGTACCGGCACCCGGTGCGTCACAAGCTGTGGGAGATTCCGGCCGGGCTCCTCGACGTACCCGGTGAGAACCCGCTGCACGCCGCGCAGCGCGAGCTCTACGAGGAGGCGTACGTCAAGGCCGAGGACTGGCGGGTGCTGACCGACGTCTACACGACGCCCGGCGGCTGCGACGAGGCTGTACGGATCTTCCTCGCCCGGAACATCTCCGAGGCGGACGGGGAGCGCTTCGAGGTCTCCGAGGAGGAGGCCGACATGGAGCTGGCGCGGGTTCCGCTCCAGGACCTCGTGCGGGGCGTCCTCGCGGGGGACCTCCACAACAGCTGCCTGGTGGTGGGGGTGCTCGCGCTCGCGGCGGCGCTCGCGGGCGACGGGACCGACTCGCTGCGGCCCGCGGAGGCGCCCTGGCCCGCCCGGCCGTTCGAGGCCTGACGACACGTCGGGAGTGCCGGGGGAGACGCTCGCGAGGTCCCGTGCGGGCGCTCCCTCGCATCCCCCGGTCGGAAAACCTGCTGATCCGATCGGGGGACCTCCCCGCCGCGCTCCACCCGATTCGCCCACTCGCCTGAACTACGCTCGGAATGCCCTGACCGGAGTCCCGGCGGGCGACGCGTGCAGCGAAGTGGAGCGTGGCCCGTGACGGATCAGGCGGTGGACACCAGCGGCCCGGCCGAGGCAGCGGGGACCGAGGAGCCGGCCGCCGTCGAACCACCCCGATTCTGCGGGCGCGAGCGCGAGTTGAAGGAACTGCGGGCCGATATCGAACGGGCCGGACTGGACACCATGGCCGGTCGAAAGAGCGGCCGGGCCCGGGTCCTGCTCATCGCGGGCCGCCCCGGTTCCGGCCGTACCGCACTGGCCGGTGAACTCGCCCGGCGGCTGCTCGAGACGGGCGACTACCCCGACGGGCTGATCCGTGTCCGGCTCACCGAACCCGGTGGCGCCCCCGTCCCCGCCGAAGGCGCCGCGCGCGAACTCCTGGGCGGGCTGGACGTGGCCGGCCCACCCGGCGCGGACGCGGACGAACTGTCCGAGATGGTCCGCGAGGCGCTCGCCGTACGACGTGTCCTGCTTTTGCTCGACGACGCGTCCGACGCCGAACAGGTCGACCCGCTGCTGCCGGACAATCCGGACTGTCTCGTCATCGCCACCGCTCAGGGCCCGCTGACAGGCATCCCCGGCGTCCGGCCCTGCACCATCGGCGGCCTGGACGCGGGCTCCGCCGTCGAGCTGCTCGCCCGTGCGATCGGCCAGGTCAGGATCACCGTCGACCCGCTGACGGCGGAGACCCTGGCGGAGGAGTGCGGGGGGCAGCCCGCCGCGCTGGTCATGGTCGGGGGCTGGCTGGCCACCCGTCCGACGGCCTCGGTGGCCGACGTCACCAAACAGCTGAGGGAACTGCCGGACGACACCGAACAGCCCACCGGAGCACGCCCGTTGGCCCGCGCCTTCCGGCTGGTCCACGACTCGCTGCCGCCGACCGCCGCCCGGATACTGCGGCTGCTCTCCCTCGCCCCGGCCGGGCTCGCCGACGCCCACACCGCGTCGGCGCTCGCCGGCTGTTCCGTCTCTGCCGCCCGGACCACCCTCGACGACTTCGTCCGGCTGGGGCTGCTGCGGAGCGACAGCGCCGAGGAGCCGCAGTACGAGGTGCCCGGCTGCCTCGCGGCGCTGCTGCGGGCGCTGCTGGAGGACCGGGACCGCCCGGCCGAGATCCAGCTCGCCCAGGCCCGGATGCTGGAGCGCACCGTGCGGCTGCTCCAGTCCTGCCGAGCGGTCACCGAACCCGAAGGCTCCCCGGCCCGGCGCAAGCTTGCCGGACTGCCGCGCTCCCTGCGGTTCCCCGGCCCCGAGGCGGCCGCCGCCTGGCTGCGGATCCGCAGGCCCGCACTGGTCGCCTCCGCCCGGATCGCCGTCGAGGACGGTGAACTCGACACCCTGGCAAGGCGGTTGGTGGCCGCTCTGGTGCGGGCGCTGGCCGTGCACGAAGGCACCGAGACGGCCGCGCCCGACCTCTACGGACTGCACGGTCTGGTGCTGGCCGTCGCGGAGCGGCGCGATCTGCCCCGGGAGCGGGCGGCCGCGCTGCTCAACCTCGCCGATCTGGACGCGGGCACCGGCCGGACCCGGGAGGCACTGGCCCGCTACCGGGCCGCGCTGGATGCCGGACGGGCCGCGAAGGACTTGTACGCCACCGGGCGCGCGATGGAATCCGTGGGCGGTGCCTATGCCGAGCTCGGCGACTTCCACCGGGCAGCCGACTGGTACGGCCGGGCGCTCGCGCAGCGGCTCACCCAGGGCGAACGGGCCGACGAGGCGCGGCTCTACGGGAGGCTCGGCACCGTCCACACCTACGCGGGCCGTTACGGCGAGGCGCTGCGGAACTGGCGGGCGGCGGCGGCCGGCTACCGCAGGCTCGGCGATGTGCCCGCCCAGGCGCGGGCGCTCAGCGAGGTCGCCCGGGTCCAGGAGTACGCGGGCCGTCCGCAGGAGTCGCTGCACACCTGCCGGGAGGCCGTGGAGTGGGCGCGCCGGGCCAAGGACCTGCGACTGCAGGCCGCGCTGGAGCTCCGGCTGGCCGACACCCTCGACCGCCTCGGCGACCCCGCGGCTGCGGGGCTGCACAGGGGTGCGGCCGAGAGATTGCTGGGCGAGGAGAGCGCAGCCTACGAAATCCGTAGTGCGACGACAGAAAATTAATGCTTTGTAAGGCTAGACAGGGAGAAGCCCTTCATTAGACTGGCTCTGCCGCGGGTGTTCGCGGTGTCTCCATTTACGCTGTGTCTATCCGGGTATGTATAGCTATGTCCGGATGACCCTCCGAGCCAAGGACCGTGATCGACGTGAAGGTCGGCATCCCCCGCGAAGTCAAGAACAACGAGTTCCGCGTGGCGATCACGCCTGCCGGTGTGCACGAGCTCGTCCGTCACGGCCACCAGGTCGTCGTCGAGGAGAACGCCGGGGCCGGCTCCTCCATCACGGACGAGGAGTACGTCGCCGCCGGAGCGCAGATCCTGCCCACCGCCGACGAGGTCTGGGCCGTCGCGGACCTGCTGCTGAAGGTCAAGGAGCCGGTTGCCGAGGAGTACCACCGCCTCCGCAAGGGTCAGACCCTCTTCACGTACCTGCACCTCGCCGCCTCCCGCGCGTGCACGGACGCGCTTCTGGAGTCCGGCACCACGGCCATCGCCTACGAGACCGTCGAGACCGCGAACCGCGCGCTGCCGCTGCTCGCCCCGATGTCCGAGGTCGCGGGCCGGCTGGCCCCGCAGGTCGGCGCGTACCACCTGATGCGTTCGGTCGGCGGCCGCGGTGTGCTGCCCGGCGGTGTCCCGGGCACGGCGGCCGGCAAGGCTGTCGTCATCGGTGGTGGCGTCTCCGGCTGGAACGCCACGCAGATCGCCGTCGGCCTCGGCTTTCACGTCACGCTGCTCGACAAGGACATCAACAAGCTCCGCGAGGCCGACAAGATCTTCGGCACCAAGGTGCAGACCGTCGTCTCCAACGCCTTCGAACTGGAGAAGGCCGTCGTCGAGGCCGACCTCGTCGTCGGTGCCGTGCTCATCCCCGGCGCGAAGGCCCCGAAGCTGGTCACCAACGAGCTCGTCGCCAAGATGAAGCCCGGAAGTGTACTTGTCGACATTGCAATTGATCAGGGTGGCTGCTTCGAGGACTCGCACCCGACGACGCACGCCGAGCCGACCTTCATGGTTCACGACTCGGTCTTCTACTGCGTCGCGAACATGCCTGGAGCGGTCCCGAACACCTCCACGTACGCCCTCACCAACGCGACGCTGCCCTACATCGTGGAGCTCGCGAACCGTGGCTGGGCCGAGGCGCTGCGCCGCGACGCCGCACTCGCCAAGGGCCTCAACACCCATGACGGGCAGGTCGTTTACCGCGAGGTGGCCGAGGCGCACGGCCTCGACCACGTCGAACTGAGCACGCTTCTCGGCTGACGGGTCAACACCGTCCGTCAACCTCACGCGTCCGGCCGGACCTTGCCGAGCAAGGTCCGGCCGGACGCATGTCGGGCCTTGCCGGGGCCGCGCGCAACTCGTCTCGAACGTAACCCTTTAACCGATTCGTGCACCTGTGAAAAGTGTGCCCGGGGGGCTGCGCGCCCTTGACAGCGGGGTGTTCGATTGCCGACACATCGGGCCGGGTCCGGCGGATTGTGTTGCTGCGGACCGGTGACACGCCATAGAGTCGCCAATCGTCGGCATGGTGCCACGCTGACCTATCGATAAGTTTCCTGGTCATGTCCAAGGAGGTAAGACGACTTGTGAATGAGTCGACATTTACTCCCGGGGGTGTTCATCCAGGGATGCCGGCGCGGGGCCAGAGCCCGAACGGGCTGGAGGCTGTCGGCTCCGTCGCTGTCCGCACCTTCGCCACCCACCAGCACATGACGACAGCCCCCCAGATGATGGACGGCCTACACGTGAACGCCATGGCCGGCAACGAGAGTGGCCGGGACACCGCCCACTTCGCCGACTTCGATGCAGCGCCCCAGGGGCACTTCTACGACCCGGACGCCGAGTACGAGCCCGATCCGGAGTACGCGGCCACCCTCGCGCCCGACGCCGCCCGGCAGCGCCGCGAGCGGATCGGCCCGACCGGCCGCCCCCTGCCCTACTTCCCGATCCCGGGCCCGCTGACCGACCACGGTCCCGCGAAGATCATCGCGATGTGCAACCAGAAGGGCGGCGTCGGCAAGACCACGTCGACCATCAACCTGGGTGCCGCGCTCGCGGAGTACGGCCGGCGTGTCCTGCTCGTCGACTTCGACCCGCAGGGAGCCCTGTCGGTCGGCCTCGGCGTCAACCCGATGGAGCTCGACCTCACCGTCTACAACCTGCTCATGGAGCGGGGCATGGCGGCCGACGAGGTCCTCCTGAAGACCGCCGTGCCCAACATGGACCTGCTGCCGAGCAACATCGACCTGTCGGCCGCCGAGGTCCAGCTGGTCAGCGAGGTCGCCCGCGAGTCCACGCTCCAGCGCGCCCTGAAGCCGCTGATGGCCGACTACGACTACATCGTGATCGACTGTCAGCCCTCGCTCGGCCTGCTCACGGTGAACGCGCTGACCGCCGCGCACAAGGTGATAGTGCCGCTCGAGTGCGAGTTCTTCGCGCTGCGCGGTGTGGCACTGCTCACCGAGACCATCGAGAAGGTCCAGGAGCGGCTCAACCCGGAGCTGGAGCTCGACGGCATCCTCGCCACCATGTACGACTCCCGTACGGTGCACAGCCGCGAGGTCCTCGCGCGCGTCGTCGAGGCATTCGACGATCACGTCTACCACACGGTCATCGGGCGCACGGTCCGCTTCCCGGAGACCACGGTCGCCGGTGAGCCCATCACCACGTACGCCTCCAACTCGGTCGGTGCCGCCGCCTATCGCCAGCTCGCCAGGGAGGTGCTCGCCCGGTGTCACGCCGAGTGAGTCTGCCCGGGGCCGACGAACTGTTCCGTACCACCGGGGGGATGGGGCTGCAGTCCTCGTCCCCCGCGGAGCGGCGGCGCAAGGCGAACGGCGAGGCCCGGGTACCGGCTCCGGCCGGCGAGGGGGATTCCGGGGACAGCACGTCGGGGGAGGGCTCCGAGGCCTCCGCGGGCGCGGCCCCCTCCTCGCAGGAGGAGCACTCCGCGGCCGACACCGACGCCAACGCCGGCGGCTCGCGCAGCCGCGGCGGTGAGAACGACCGCGTCGCGGTGGCCGCACAGGCCGGGCGCCGCCCGCAGCCGCCGTCCTCGCAGGAGCCGGTTCCGGCCCCTGTCGTGCAGCAGCAGCGCAGACGCGGTGGCGGGCGCGGGGCGAACCGCAGGCCCAGCGGCCGGGAGCGCCACGACGAGAAGATCACGGTCTACGTCTCCGCCGAGGAGCTGATGGACCTCGAACACGCGCGGCTCGTGCTGCGCGGCGAGCACGGCCTCGCCGTCGACCGCGGACGCATCGTCCGTGAGGCCGTCGCCGTGGTCCTCGCGGACCTGGAGTCGCGGGGCGACGCGAGCATCCTCGTACGGCGGCTGCGCGGCCGCTGAGCGGTGCGGCGCCGGTAGCCTGCCCGAAGGGCGGCCGCCGGCCGAGCCGTGCGGCCTGTCCCGTCCCGTACGGGTCGCCGCCCGCCGGCACTGTCCATGTACCGTCGCCCCCTGGATCTCCATGCCGACTCCCGACCAGCCCGCCCGCACCTCCCGCCGCCCCCTGGGCCGCGGGCCGGGCGGTGGTCCCGTGTCCGTGGGCGGACCGGGGGCGGGGGATGCCCTCCCGGCTCCGGTGGTGGACGGGGCTCCGGTGGTGGATGAGGCTCCGGTGGTGGATGAGGCTCCGGCGGTGGACCACGTTCCGGCTCCTGCTCCCGACGACGGGCGTTTCACCGTCCGGCTGGCGAACTTCGAGGGGCCGTTCGATCTGCTGCTCCAGCTGATCTCCAAGCACAAGCTGGATGTCACCGAGGTCGCCCTGTCCAAGGTCACCGACGAGTTCATGGTGCACATCCGGGCCATGGGACCGGACTGGGACCTCGACCAGACCACCGAGTTCCTCGTGGTCGCCGCGACCCTCCTCGATCTGAAGGCGGCCCGGCTGCTGCCCGCCGCCGAGGTGGAGGACGAGGGTGACCTGGCGCTGCTGGAGGCCAGGGACCTGCTCTTCGCGCGGCTGCTGCAGTACCGCGCGTACAAGCGCATCGCCGAGATCTTCAGTGCCCGCCTCGAATCCGAGGGCCGGCGCTTTCCCCGTACCGTGGGGCTGGAACCGCACCACGCCGAGCTGCTGCCCGACGTCGTCATCAGCATCGGGGCCGAGGGCTTCGCCCGGCTCGCCGTGAAGGCGATGCAGCCGAAGCCCAGGCCTCAGGTCTACATCGACCACATCCACGCCCCCCTGGTCAGCGTGCGCGAACAGGCCGGGATCGTGGTGGAGCGGCTGCGGGAAGTGGGGGAGATCAGCTTCCGGGAACTGACCGAGGACGCTCCGGACACCCTCACCGTCGTCGCACGGTTCCTCGCCCTGCTGGAGCTCTACCGGGAGAAGGCCGTCGCCCTGGACCAGGACGAGGCGCTCGGCGAGCTCATGGTGCGCTGGGCCGGGGGAGAGGGAGCCGAGCCCACCGTGACGGACGAGTTCGACCAGGAGGCACAGAACGTGCGCGACGCGCAGCA
Source organism: Streptomyces sp. NPDC002809 (assembly GCF_040295435.1). Lineage (NCBI taxonomy): Bacteria > Bacillati > Actinomycetota > Actinomycetes > Kitasatosporales > Streptomycetaceae > Streptomyces > Streptomyces sp. NPDC002809. The sequence continues at coordinate 12,014 of NZ_JBEOVJ010000074.1, read as the reverse complement.
GGACGTGAAGGCACAGAACGTGCGCGACGCGCAGCAGGACGTGAAGGCATGAGCGAGCAGGACGTCACCGGCTCCGCCGTCGCGGACCTCGATCTCAAGCCCGCGCTGGAGGCCGTCCTCATGGTCGTCGACGAACCCGCGACCGAGGAGCACCTGGCCAAGGTGCTGGAGCGGCCCCGGCGGGCCGTCGCCGACGCACTGCGGGAGCTGGCCGACGAGTACACCGTGCAGCGCCGCGGTTTCGACCTCAGGCTGGTCGCGGGCGGCTGGCGCTTCTACACGCGCCCGGAGTACGCGCCGGCGGTCGAGGGCTTCGTCCTGGACGGGCAGCACGCCCGTCTGACGCAGGCGGCACTGGAGACCCTGGCGGTGGTCGCGTACCGCCAGCCGGTGAGCCGGTCGAGGGTCTCGGCGGTGCGTGGCGTGAACTGTGACGGGGTCATGCGGACCCTGCTGCAGAGGGGTCTGGTCGGGGAAGCGGGCGCGGAACCCGAAACAGGTGCGATCCTGTACAGGACGACGAACTACTTTCTGGAGCGAATGGGCCTGCGTGGCCTGGACGAGCTCCCGGAGCTCGCGCCCTTCCTCCCAGAGGCGGACGCGATCGAGGCTGAGACGCTAGAGGGTGTGCCGTCGTTCGATCCGGACGCACCGGACACCCCGGATACTCACGCACACGACAAGACGGAATTTTGATGCGAAGCAGTGGCAGGAACAGCGGCAGCAGCGGCGCCGGCGGCAGGAGCGGCGGCAACAGCGGCGGCGGCGCCAGGAGCGGCGGCAGCGGCGGCAGGAGCAGCAGGAACAACTCCGGCACCGGCAGGAACAGCAACCCGAACGCCCGTACGCCCGGCTCCGGGCGCGACGACGAGCAGGAGCAGCGCCCCCGCCGCCCCCGCCCCGAGGAGCGGCGCTACGACGTCGGCAACGACAAGCCGGGCGGCGACGGCGGCACCCGCAAGGGCCGCGGCGCTGCGGCCCGGGGCGGCGCCAAGGGCGGCCCCAAGGCCGCGACGAGCGGTTCCAGGAGCAGCGGCCGGCGCGCCCCGTACGGCGCCCCCGCCCGCCCGCGCGAGCTCGACGCCAAGATCGAGCAGCGCAACCGTGACAGGTACGCGGACAAGCCCGAGATCAAGACGCCCAAGACCCACCCGGGCGCCGAGCAGGAGGGTGAGCGGCTGCAGAAGGTCCTCGCCCGGGCCGGCATGGGCTCGCGCCGCGCGTGCGAGGAGCTGATCGAGCAGTCCCGCGTCGAGGTGAACGGCGAGATCGTCGTCGAGCAGGGCAAGCGCGTCGACGTGCACAAGGACGAGATCAAGGTCGACGGCCTGACGGTGGCCACCCAGTCGTACCTCTTCTTCGCGCTGAACAAGCCGGCCGGTGTCGTCTCCTCCATGGAGGACCCGGACGGCCGTCAGTGCCTCGGCGACTACGTCACCAACCGTGAGACGCGTCTCTTCCACGTCGGCCGGCTGGACACCGAGACCGAGGGCATCATCATGCTCACCAACCACGGCGAGCTGGCCCACCGTCTCACCCACCCGAAGTACGGCGTGAAGAAGACCTACCTCGCGGCCATCCAGGGCCCGCTCCCGCGCGACCTGGGCAAGCGGCTCAAGGACGGCATCCAGCTGGAGGACGGCTACGCCCGCGCCGACCACTTCCGCGTCGTCGAGAACACCGGCAAGAACTACCTCGTCGAGGTGACCCTCCACGAGGGCCGCAAGCACATCGTCCGCCGGATGCTGGCCGAGGCCGGCTTCCCCGTCGAGCGGCTCGTGCGTACGTCGTTCGGGCCGATCCCGCTGGGCGACCAGAAGTCGGGCTGGCTGCGCCGGCTCACCAACACCGAAGTGGGCATGCTGATGCGCGAGGTCGGTCTGTAGACCACCCGCACACCGCACACCGCACACCGCACACCGCACACGGCCCGCGGCCGGTTCCTGGATTTTCGACTTTCGAACAGGAACCGGCCGCGGGCCTTTTGCTGTCCTCGTTCTGCCTTTATAGTCAGAGTGACTATTAAGGAGGCGGGCGTGAGTCTCGCGGATGTACTCGACCCCCTGCAGCAACCCCTGGTGACGGTTCTGGACACCCCGGTCAGCTGGACCGAGGTGCTGGGCTTCGGCAGCGGAGCGCTGTGCGTCTGGCTCGTGGCCCGCCAGCACCTCGCCAACTGGCCGATCGGCATCGCCAACAACGTCTTCTTCATCCTGCTGTTCGCCCAGTCCGGTCTGTACGCGGACGCGGGCCTCCAGATCGTCTTCATCGCCCTTGCCGCGTACGGCTGGTGGACCTGGACCCACGGGGGTGGACCAGGGATGGACGGCCTGCCGGTGCGGCGCACCACCCGCACCGAGTGGACCGGGCTGCTCGCGGCAGGGGTGGTGGGGGCCCTCGCGCTGACCGTCCTGCTCGACCGGGCCACCGACTCGACGGTGCCCTTCTGGGACGCGGTCACGACCGCCCTGTCGCTCGCGGCGACGTACGGGCAGTGCAGAAAACTCGTCGAGTCGTGGTGGCTGTGGATCGCGGCCGACGTGGTCTACATCCCGCTGTACGCGTACAAGGAGCTCTATCTGACCTCGCTGCTGTACGCCGGCTTCCTGACGCTGTGCCTGATCGGCCTGCGCAACTGGAGGCGGGATCTCACCGTTCGGTACCCGGAGCCCGTGGAGGCCCAGGCATGAAGCGCTTCGCACACGGGCTGGTGCTCGGGAAGTTCTACCCGCCGCACGCCGGCCACCACCACCTCGTCCGTACCGCCCGGGACCGCTGCGAGCGGCTGACCGTACTGGTCTGCGCCGCCTCGGTGGAATCCGTGCCGCTGGCGGACCGGGTCGCCTGGATGCGCGAGGTGCACCCGGACGTGACGGTGGTGGGCGCCGTCGACGACACCCGGATGGATCTCCACGACCCGGCGATCTGGGACGCCCACATGGCCGTCTTCACCGCGGCCGTGCCCGAACCCGTGGACGCCGTCTTCACCTCTGAGTCGTACGGCGACGAACTCGCCCGTCGCTTCGGCGCCGAGTCCGTCTGCGTGGACCCGGGCCGCACGGTCTTCCCGGTCTCCGGCACCGCCGTCCGCGCGGACCCGGCCGGCTGCTGGGACTTCCTCGAACCCCCGGTCCGGGCGGCGCTCACCCGCCGCGTCGTCGTCCTCGGCGCCGAGTCCACCGGCACCACCACCCTGGCCCGCGACCTCGCCGCGTACTACCGGCGGCGCGGCGGCATCTGGGCGCACACCGGCTACGTCGCCGAGTACGGGCGCGAGTTCAGCGAGCAGAAGCTCGCCGCGCTGCGTGCCCGGTGGCCCGAAGCCCAGTGGGAGGACGTCTCCTTCACCACTCACGACTTCCCCCTCATCGCCGAGACCCAGAACGCCCGCGAGGAGGCAGCCGCCCGCACCGGCTCCCCGCTGCTCGTCTGCGACACGGACTCCTTCGCCACGACGGTGTGGCACGAGCGGTACGTCGGGGGCCGCAACCCCCTGGTCGAGCGCACAGCCGACCGGGTCACCCACCACCTGTGGCTGCTCACCGACCACGAGGGCGTCGCCTTCGAGGACGACGGACTGCGCGACGGCGAGGAGCTGCGGCCCTGGATGGCCGACCGATTCCGGGCCGAACTCACCCGTACCGGAAGGACGTTCACCGAGATCACCGGCAGCCGCCAGGACCGTCTGACCGCAGCCGTCACGGCCGTCGACGCCCTGCTCGCCACCGGCTGGGACTTCGCCGCACCCCTCCCGGAGCGTCGATGAGTGCCGCCGCCCCCGAGGGCTACGACCCGCACGCCTTCGAACCCTTCGCCGTCACCGTCGACCTCGCCGTCTTCACGGTCCGCGAGTCACGGCTGCACGTCCTGCTCGTCGAACGCGGCGAGGACCCGTACAAGGGCCGCTGGGCGCTGCCCGGAGGCTTCGTGCTGCCCCGGGAGTCCGCCGGGACCGCGGCGCGCAGGGAACTGGCCGAGGAGACCGGACTGACCGAGGACACCGTCTCGGCCCTCCACCTGGAGCAGTTGCGCACCTACAGCGACCCGGACCGCGACCCGAGGATGCGGGTCGTCTCCGTCGCCTACGCCGCGCTCGTCCCGGATCTGCCCGAACCGCGTGGCGGCGGAGACGCGGCCAGCGCCCAGTGGTGGGACGCCGGACGGCTCGGCACGCTCGCCTTCGACCACGGCCTCATCCTCGCCGACGCCCGCGCCAGGATCGGCGCCAGACTCGAGTACACCTGCCTGGCCACCGCGTTCTGTCCGCCCGAATTCACCCTGGGAGAGCTCCAGCAGGTGTACGAGACGGTCTGGGGCGTCGAGCTGGACCGGCCCAACTTCCGGCGCAAGGTCCTTGCCACGCCCGGCTTCGTCCAGGCCTCGGAAGGATCACCGCGCCGGACCGGCGGACGGGGGAAACCGGCCGCCCTGTACCGGGCGGGTGCCGCGACCGCCCTGCACCCCCCATTGCTGCGACCGGAAGGAAGAAGCACATGATCGTGACCAGGACCCTCACCAAACAGGCCGCCACCGGCGCGCTCACCGGGCTCGCGCTCGGCGACGCACTGGGCTTCCCGACCGAGTTCAACAACGTCCCCTCGATCCTCGCCAAGTGCGGCCCGTGGCGCCAGATGCGGCTGCCGAAGCCGGCGATCGTCACCGACGACACCCAGATGACCCTGGCCCTCGGACGCGGAATCCGCACCGCCATGGACCGCGGACTGCTCACCCCGCTGCGCCTCGTACGGCCGGTGCGCGACGAGTTCGTCGACTGGTACCACTCGCCCGACAACAACCGCGCCCCCGGCCGCACCTGCATGACCGCCTGCCGGATGCTCGACAGCGACCGGATCTGGCAGGAGGCCAGCCAGACCGGCTCCAAGGGCTGCGGCGCCAACATGCGCGTCGCGCCCGTCGGGCTCGTCCCCGGCCTGAGCGAGGAACAGCGCGCCGGCGCCGCCCAGCTCCAGGCCGCGCTCACCCACGGACACCCGACCGCACTCGCCGCGTCCGACCTGATGGCCCGCGCGGTCCACCTGCTGGCGCAGGGCGCGGAGCCGATGGGCCTGATCGGACAGCTGCGCAGCTACGCCTACGAGAACAGCAGCCGCTACCTCACACGCTGGCTCGGGGACCTCTGGCGCTACGCGGGCGACTCCTCCCCGGAGCTGTACATCCAGCGCGGCTGGGACGAGTGCCTCACCGCCCTGGCCCGGGTCCAGGACGCCCTGCGCCACCCGTCCCCGGAGACCGACCCCTGCGAGAGCACCGGCGACGGCTGGATCGCCGAGGAGGCTCTCGCCACGGCCCTGCACTGCTTCCTGCTCTTCCCCGAGGAACCCGTCACCGCCCTGCGCAGGGCCGCCTGCACCCGGGGCGACTCGGACTCCCTCGGCTGCCTGACCGGCGCTCTGGCGGGCGCACACCTCGGCTCGGCGGCCTGGCCCAAGGAGTGGTCGGAGCGGATCGAGTACCGGAGCGACCTCCTGTCGCTGGGGGCGCTCTGGGACGCTTGAGCCATGCCTACGGACACCACGCACCTCCAGGACGCCGGGCTGCCGGTCACCGACCTCGGCCCGGTCCTCGCCGGTGAACGCCACCCCCTGCTGTTCGCCACGGTCTCCGGGGCGCACCTGTACGGGTTTCCCTCCCGGGACTCGGATGTGGACCTGCGGGGGGTCCACGTCCTGCCCGCGGAGGATCTCCTCGGGCTCAGGGAGCCCGAGGAGACGTGCTCGCGGATGTGGGACAGCGACGGCGTGGAGATGGACCTCGTCACCCATGACCTCCGCAAGTTCGTCCGCCTGATGCTGAAGCCGAACGGCTACGTCCTGGAGCAGCTGCTCTCGCCCCTGGTCGTCCACACGACCGCCCTGCACCGGGAACTGGTGGCGCTCGCGCCCGGCGTCCTCACCAGCAACCACGCCCACCACTACCGCGGATTCGCCGGCACCCAGTGGCGTCTCTTCGAGAAGACCGGCGAACTGAAGCCGCTGCTCTACGCCTTCCGGGCGCTGCTCACCGGCATCCATCTGATGCGCAGCGGCGAGGTGCTCGCCCATCTGCCGACGCTCCTCAACCGGGTGCCGGCACCGTCGTACCTCCCCGGCCTGATCGAGGCCAAGGCCACGGCCGAACACAGGAGCGCCGACGGGACGGACGTTCGGGCGGTGGCCCGGGACATCGAGTCGCTGCACCGGACGCTCGACGGGGCACAGGCGGACTCGGAGCTTCCGTACGCGGCGAGCGGGTTCGAAGCGCTGCACGAACTGGTGGTGCGGGCGCGCCTCGTTCCGGCCCCGGCCGGCTGATCCGCGCAGCCCGCCCGGCCTCAGCCGGCTGAGCTGTCCGCGGCCGACGGGGCGGCCAGGGCCGACGCCCGCCTGGCGCGGATCAGGAAGTCCTCGACCCGCGCCCGGTCCGGCTGCGCCGGCAGCGGGGAGACGGCGGCCGCCGCGTCGTTCTCCTCGGCCAGACTCGTCATGCGCCGCTCCACCTCCGCCCAGGAGACCTCGCCCCGCTTGACCGAGAGCAGATCCTCCCGGGCCGCGCCCACGTCGATCGAGAGCTCTCCCGTACGCAGCAGATCCCGGCTGCCGGCCAGCAGCCGCAGCAGATGCATGGCGTGCTTCCAGCGCGGCGCCCCGTACTGGCGCACGTCCGCCTCCAGTTTCCTGCGCTGACCCAGCGCGTAGCGGACGAAGGTTCCGTGAGCCTGCCGTGACAGAAACGCTCCACGCAGCGAGAGGAGCTCACGCCCGGTCGCGTCGATCTGCTCCACCAGCGGCGAGTGCAGGCACTCCAGCACGTTGGGATTGGCCCGCAGCGCCAGTTCGCAGAACCGCTCCAGCTCCCAGGAGAACTGTTCATCGGCCGGGCCGTCGATATGGGTCGGCGGCTTGTCGAACCGCCAGAACAGCGGAGTCGGGGCGAGGAACACCCCGCGCCGGTCCGTGTCACTGTCCTCCGTGGCGAGCCCGAAGGCACGCGAGCCCATCACGCAGGAGTAGACCGTGTGGTCGCGGACCAGTGCCTCGTCGCCGGGGGAGATCATGCGGGGAGGGTACGCGAGGGAGGCGCGCCCGTCCGGGCGGCGGCGGTTCCCCGGCTCGGGACGCGCGTACGCCGCCGCGTCTCACGGACAGGGCACCCCGGCACGGGACGGTGCCGCCCCTCTAGGCTGAAACGCAAGCGCAGACGCGGCAGGCACAGGCAAGGAGCACGACGTGGCGGTACGAGCGGTCCGCGGAGCCGTCCAGCTGGAGCGGGACGAGGCAAGGCACATGGACGAGCAGGTCAGCGCCCTGCTCACCACCGTCCTGGAGCGCAACAGCCTGGTCGCGGACGATCTGATCAGCATCTGGTTCACGGCCACACCCGACCTGCACTGCGACTTCCCGGCAGCCGCGGCGCGCGGGATCGGTATCGTCGACGTACCGCTGATCTGCGCCCAGGAGCTGGACATCGAAGGGGCCATGCCCCGGGTGGTCCGGATCCTCGCCCACGTCGAGACGTATCTCGCCAAGTCCGAGATCGCCCATGTCTACCTCGGCGCCACCGCCTCCCTTCGCAAGGACATCGCCCAGTGAGAACCGCCGTCGTCATCGGAACGGGCCTCGTCGGCACCTCCGCGGCCCTCGCCCTCGCCGGGCGCGGCATCAAGGTCCACCTCGTCGACCACGACCCGGAGTCGGCCCGCACGGCGGCCGCCCTCGGCGCCGGCACGGACGAGCCGCCCGAGGGCCGCGTCGACCTGGCGGTCGTCGCCGTACCGCCGGCCCACACCGCGACCGTGCTCGCCACCGCGATGAGCGGCGGTGTCGCCCGCGGCTACCTCGACGTCGCGAGCGTGAAGGGCGGGCCGCGCCGCGAGCTCGAAGCGCTCGGCGTCGACCTCACCCCGTACATCGGTACGCACCCCATGGCGGGCAAGGAGCGTTCCGGGCCGCTCGCCGCCACCGCCGACCTCTTCGAGGGCCGTCCCTGGGTCCTCACGCCCACCCGCGACACCGACACCGAGGTCCTCAACCTCGCGCTGGAGCTGGTCGCGCTCTGCCGTGCCGTCCCGGTCGTCATGGACGCCGACGCCCACGACCGGGCCGTCGCCCTCGTCTCCCACACCCCGCAGCTGATCTCGTCGATGGTCGCCGCCCGTCTCGAGGAGGCCGACGAGACCGCGGTGCGCCTGTGCGGCCAGGGCATCAGGGACGTGACCAGGATCGCGGCCTCCGACCCCCGGATGTGGGTGGAGATCCTGTCCGCCAACCCCGGCCCCGTCGCCGACGTCCTCGCCGGGGTCGCCGCCGACCTCGACGAGACCGTCACCGCGCTGCGCGGGCTCCAGTCAGCCGACGAGGAGAAGCGGCGCAAGGGCACCGAAGGCATCCAGGACGTCCTGCGCCGCGGCAACGCCGGCCGGGTCCGGGTGCCCGGGAAGCATGGCGCCGCCCCCTCCTCGTACGAGGTCGTGGCCGTCCTCATCAGCGACCGCCCCGGCGAGCTGGCCGGGATCTTCGCGGACGCGGGCCGGGCCGGGGTCAACGTCGAGGACGTACGGATCGAGCACGCCACCGGTCAGCAGGCGGGTCTCGTGCAGCTGATGGTCGAACCGAGTGCGGCCCCGGCCCTGAGCGCGGCACTGCGCGAGCGGGGCTGGTCGATCCGCCAGTAGCCCTTGAAGGCGTCTCGCCGGTTCAGGACCGGGGCCGCGACGCCCGGCCGGCCCTGATCGGCGGGACACCCCTTGGGACGCAAGGCCGGGAGGCACTTTTCCACAGGGGTGGTCGGGCTTGCCCCGGCACTCGGTAACCTTGTGCGGGGCGGGTTCACGCGCCCCGTCCCGCCCACCCCGTGTACCAGGAAGGTGTCCACCACCGTGGAAACCGTAAGCGCCGCCGCCCGGACCGCCCCGGCCGCAGTGATCGTCGCCATCGACGGCCCCTCCGGAACCGGCAAGTCCAGCACGTCGAAGGCCGTCGCCTCCCAGCTCGGCCTGAGCTACCTGGACACCGGTGCCCAGTACCGGGCGATCACCTGGTGGATGCTGAACAACGGCATCGACGTGCACGACGCGGTGGAGGTGGCGACCGCGGCCGCCAAGCCGGTCATCGTCTCCGGCACCGACCCCGCCAACCCGACGATCACCGTCGACGGCGAGGACGCCTCCGCCCCGATCCGTACACAGGAAGTCACCTCCAGGGTCAGCGCCGTCAGCGCCGTCCCGGAGGTGCGCACCCGGATCACCGAGCTGCAGCGCACCATCGCGGCCGGAGCGGAGAGGGGCATCGTGGTCGAGGGCCGGGACATCGGCACCACCGTGCTGCCCGACGCCGACATCAAGATCTTCCTGACCGCGTCGCCGGAGGCCCGCGCGGCCCGCCGCAGCGGCGAGGTCAAGGGTTCCGATCTGGCCGCCACCAAGGAGGCGCTGATCAAGCGGGACGCCGCCGACTCCGGCCGCAAGACCTCGCCGCTCGCCAAGGCGGACGACGCGGTCGAGGTGGACACCACCGAGCTGACCCTCCAGCAGGTCATCGAGTGTGTTGTCACCCTCGTCGGGGAGAAGCAGGCCGCGAAGTGACACCTGCCACGGGGGCGCCCACGCTGCGCGGAGCGGCGGTCGGACGCGGCATCGGGATCGGGCTGATGTACGGGCTCTTCAGGCCCCGTGTCCTCGGCGCATGGCGGGTCCCCGCCTCCGGACCCGTCATACTCGCGGTGAACCACTCGCACAACATCGACGGGCCGATGCTGATGGGCACCGCGCCCCGGCCCGTCCACTTTCTGATCAAGAAAGAGGCGTTCGTCGGCCCCCTGGACCCGTTCCTGCGTGGAATCGGTCAGCTGAAGGTGGACCGCTCGATCGCCGACCGCACCGCCATCACCCACGCCCTCGGCGTGCTGGGGGACGGCGGGGCACTCGGGATCTTCCCCGAGGGCACCCGTGGCGAAGGAGACTTCGCCTCGCTGCGCGCCGGACTCGCGTATTTCGCGCTGCGCAGCGGGGCGCCGATCGTGCCCGTGGCCGTACTGGGAAGCACCGAGCGCCGCGGACGGTTGATATCGGCACTGCCGCCACTGCGCAGCCGTGTCGATGTCGTCTTCGGTGAGGCGTTCGCTGCCGGAGACGGCAGCGGCCGTCGGACGCGCGGCGCGCTGGACGAGGCGACGTTGCGGATCCAGGGACGGCTGACCGGCCACCTGGAGCAGGCCAGGCGCCTCACCGGGCGCACCGAGTAAGACTTGAGTAGTGGACCGCGTGCTGCGTGGTCCATCGATGATGATGCAAAGAGGAACGGACTTCATGAACGACCAGATTCACTCCGGCGGCTCGGACCACGAGCACGGAGCGCTTGGCGATGCCGAGTACGCGGAGTTCATGGAGCTCGCCGCGCAGGAGGGGTTCGACCCCGAGGACGTCGAGGGTGCCATCGGTGAGGCCGGTCACGGACCGCTCCCCGCTCTCGCCGTCGTCGGCCGTCCCAACGTCGGCAAGTCGACGCTGGTGAACCGGATCATCGGCCGTCGCGAGGCCGTGGTCCAGGACAAGCCCGGCGTCACCCGTGACCGCGTCAGCTACGAGGCCGAATGGGCGGGCCGCCGATTCAAGGTCGTCGACACCGGCGGCTGGGAGCAGGACGTCCTCGGTCTGGACGCCTCCGTCGCGGCCCAGGCCGAGTACGCGATCGAGATGGCCGACGCGGTCGTCTTCGTGGTCGACTCCACGGTCGGCGCCACCGACACCGACGAGGCCGTCGTCAAGCTGCTGCGCCGGTCCGGCAAGCCCGTCGTGCTCTGCGCGAACAAGGTCGACGGGCAGAGCGGCGAGGCGGACGCCACCGCGCTCTGGTCGCTGGGCCTCGGCCAGCCGCACCCCGTCTCCTCGCTGCACGGCCGCGGTACCGGCGACATGCTGGACGCGGTGCTGGAGGCGCTTCCCGAAGCCCCGGCCCAGTCGTTCGGCACCGCGGTCGGCGGCCCGCGCCGTATCGCGCTGATCGGCCGTCCGAACGTCGGCAAGTCCTCGCTGCTGAACAAGGTGGCCAACGAGGACCGCGTGGTCGTCAACGAGCTGGCAGGCACCACCCGCGACCCGGTCGACGAGCTGATCAACCTCGGCGGCATCACCTGGAAGTTCATCGACACGGCCGGTATCCGGCGCAGGGTCCACCTCCAGGAGGGTGCGGACTACTACGCCTCGCTGCGTACCGCGGCCGCCGTGGAGAAGGCCGAGGTCGCCGTGATCCTGATCGACTCCAGTGAGTCGATCAGCGTCCAGGACCAGCGCATCGTCACCATGGCCGTCGAGGCCGGGCGCGCGATCGTGGTCGCCTTCAACAAGTGGGACACCCTCGACGAGGAGCGCCGCTACTACCTGGAGCGCGAGATCGAGACGGAGCTCGCGCAGGTCGCGTGGGCCCCCCGGGTCAACGTCTCGGCCCTCACCGGCCGCCACATGGAGAAGCTGGTCCCGGCGATCGAGACCGCGCTGGAGGGCTGGGAGACCCGCGTTCCGACGGGCCGGCTGAACGCGTTCCTCGGTGAGATCGTCGCCTCCCACCCGCACCCCATCCGTGGTGGCAAGCAGCCGCGTATCCTCTTCGGCACCCAGGCGGGCACCAAGCCGCCGCGCTTCGTGCTCTTCGCCTCCGGCTTCCTGGAGCACGGCTACCGCCGCTTCGTCGAGCGCCGGCTGCGTGAGGAGTTCGGCTTCGAGGGCACACCGATCCACATCTCGGTGCGGGTCCGCGAGAAGCGCGGCCGCAACAAGTAGGCAACCGCGATGACGCCGTCCGGCGCGTGAGGCGCCAGGCAGGCCCCTGACAGCCCCCTGGGGCCTGCCAGGGAGCCCCGGCAAGACTCTGGGGCCCCCGGGGGCCCGGGAGGGGCAGAGGGGCTCGGACGGCCGACCCCGGCCTGTACGACGGAGCCCGGCCTGCACGACGGAGCCCACGAGGTCAAGGCGGGCGAAGTCCCCCTGGGCGTACGCGTCCTGCCGGCGGAGCACCCCGAGT
>NZ_JBEOVJ010000073.1:0-42232 GCF_040295435.1 Streptomyces sp. NPDC002809 | reverse complement strand
CCACCGGCTGAAGCCCTTCCGGCCGGCTGCTCGATTCCGCACCATGACTGCTCGGCCTCTGTATGCCGGGATCCATTTTCGATACACGGCCTAGACCGATGGCGGTCATCCAGAGCCCGGTGGAGTGCGGGCGTCGGGACATGCGGGCGTATCGGCGAGTCCACCGAAACGCCATGCCGAGGGCATACATGAGGTAGAGGCCAGCGCCGCCGTAGAAGAAGGCGATCTGGGGAATCGTCATGTCGGCTGTGCTGAAGCTGCCGGCAAAGACCTCGTGCGGCACCGACAGCGCAGCCACGGTGATCGCGACTGCGACGACCCCAATGAGCACGGCTTCCCTGCGTGCCCGCCGACGCCCCGCTTCTTCGTCAGCGGCGGAGTAGAGGTAGAAGCACATGAGGAAGTAGACCGTCAGGAGCAACAGGACGTTCTGGATCAGCTTCGCCGTCCCGTGGCCGGCGACGGTGTCGACTCCGGACGCGCCGCCCGGCATCGCTACGGGGTACGAGAGCGCAGCGCAGAACAGGCAGAGGGTGACCGAGCGAAGAGGTGCGTCATGCGGGCTTCGCTTCCACTGGTAGAGCTTCCAGACCAGTGCGGCCAGGAGCCCCAGGAGCAGGAGTTCCACGAGTTACAGCCATCCTCGCCGGTCGCCAAGAGCCGCCTCGACCCGGCGCAGGGCGGGATCATCAGCCGGAGGAGTGGAGTTTGCGAGCAGGGCCGACCACTCCAGGATGATCGTCGCCACGAGTTCGACGGAGCACTCCTCGCCGTCGTCGTACGAGCAACGCTGGGCGACACGCTTGACCGCCTCGGTCCCGAAGACCGGCAGCAGGGTGGCCCACCCCTCCACGTCGATGGCCGCCGCGTCTTCGTCAGGGGCGGTATCCGGCGTACCCGCCTCCACCTCGCGAGCGGAGTCCTCGGCTGCCTTCTCGTTCTCCGCCACGAGGATGTGTCCGACCTCGTGCAGGATGATCCCATCCTGGTGCAGCTCGGTCGTCTCCTGCTGGTACAGAATCACGTCGTAGGTGTCGTACTCCGCCCACATGCCCGAGGGGCCGGGCTTGGGCAGCGGAGCTGCACGCAGAAACAGCGGGCGCCCGCGCCGCCGGCTCAGCTTCTTGCAAAGGTTGTGAACGTCGAGCGGGGGAGTTACCCCGAGGTCTTGCAGCTCCCGCCGAATCAGACGGTGCAGATCCTTCTCCACCGTCCGGGCCGTGGCTGTACGCCAGCGCCCAAGGCGACGGCGTTTGACTCCGTCCTGAGCGGGAACCTTGGGCTCCGAAGTGGCTCGACCACTCTTATCCGACCACACTGAGTAATGCCTCCAACCGGCTGTTATGGCTCCCCCGAGCCGGGCGACACCGCGCCCATGTCGATGACGACCGGCTCCCGGCGCCGGAACCGACCGCGGTCGGTGCTCCTGCGCCCCACCAAGCCCCCTCGCAGGGGGAAGGGATGCCAGGGCATCCAGGGCTTCCCACCGCGCTCGGATGTCACGTACGCGAATACGCGCTGACACCCCGAGCGGGGCTGCCCCGTTGAGCTCCCGGGAACCTCTTTGGACAGTACGTGACGCTTCAGACAAGACATGGCCTGAAGAACATGATCGATTCGTGTAGACGGCAGGTAACTTCGCCCGGTCAAAGTGACGTAAAACAACCTTGTTTAATCCCGTACGAGGCCTTGAACTGCAGTTTTAAGGTCTGGCGTGAACGGATCAACTTTTTCGAGCCGTTGGGTGACTCCGTTATCAAGCCGAGACTTTAGGCGAGGCGAAGGGGTGCGCAAACGGCAGCGAAGTGGAAAAAATGGCTGCCGGGAAGGGGAGTGGCGGCGGTCACTCTGGGGCGGTTCGGGCAATTGAGGCGTTTACGCTTTCAGTCATGTCGAACGCGATATCCACCCAGCCGGACAGTTACCTGGAGTTCTGGAGTGAGCACCATCTGTGCACATTGACCACGCTGCGGCCCAATGGGCGACCGCATGTCGTGCCCGTCGGTGTGACGGTGGATGTCGACGCTGGAGTGGCCCGAGTTATCACCCACAAATCGAGCCGTAAAGTGGCCAACATTCTCGCGGGTGGGGGCGAAGCCCGCGTAGCCGTCTGCCAGGTCGACGGCGGCCGGTGGGCCACGCTCGAAGGGGTCGCGGAGGTGCGCACCGACGAGGCTGTGGTCGAAGAGGCGGTTGCCTGTTACGGAAAGCGATATGGCCGTACGCCAGCCCCGGACCCTGAGCGGGTGGTCATCCTGGTCTCGGTCGAACGGGCGCTGGGTCAGACCTTGGGCGCCCGACCTCAGACAGCCCAGGCCGCTGCGTAGCGTCAAGTGGCTTGCGGGATGGCAGGGGGCGTGAGTCTGCGTAGATCATGGAGTCGCCGTGGCTGTGCGCATCGGACGATGCCACAGCACAACGAGCCTTTCCGTCAGCAACTCGGCCGCGAACATCCGCTGTCGCCTGGCAACCGCGTGCCGCCGAGTCTTCAGGGAACCGGGCTCAGTGGCTTGGGCTGACACCATCTTCTGTGCGCGCTCAGCGACCTGCGCGGGCAACCCAGGCCTGGTCAAGGAGACGAGCCTCTTCTTCGCCATGGACACCGTCCTGGAGATGCTGCCTGAGTCGCCGGCCGTCGTTCTCACCCGGGCGCGCATCGGAATGGCTTCCTCATTTGCCCGAGGCCGGCTCTGGGAGCGATGGTGCTACGGCGACCGCGACGCACAGGTTGCCGCGACGGCCCTTGCACCGGGGTGGCGTACGGTCTTTGCCCCGCTCCTTGGATGAGGAGTTACTGCTGTTGTGCAGCCAGCCGCTGAGCGGCTGACTGCACAACCTTGATATGGCCAGCCGAGTCGGGCAGTTGAGTGATTCTTCCGCGACCTACTGGCCAACGGCACCCCGCACCAGCCAATAGCGTCCAGCCGTCATTCCACAGCCGCCAGGGTTGTTACTCCGCATCCGATCCTGACTCAGGATCCCGCTACCAAGGCCAGTAGCCCCAGCCCGCTAGCCCGAGCAGGAGGGATGCACCCGCCGCGATCACCGGCGAGACGTACACCGCCAAGACGGTGCGTCCGCCGATCTGAATGTGCACGCCTTCGCGTGGCACGACCGAGGCCGTGCCGGTCGGAACGTCCGAAATCAGACCGTTGGTAGCCGGATTCCTGGGGGATGACTCCCCGCTAGACGGTGTGCCATGGTAGGCAGTCACGAGATGTCCCTTCTTCGAAGCGCAACCACCGTCTCCCCGGCCTAGGAACCTGAAGACGGCGGTGCGCGACACTCGAGTCCTCCCGGATCCGGGAGGACGCAAAAGGGCCCCACCATTGGCATGGTGGGGCCCTCGTTGCTGCGACGACGCTATCGGAGATGGATGGGCAAGAGCAAGTGACTCAGACAGGTGCCGGGGCGTCACATAGCTTTGCTGCCAAGCGAGTTGTTTCTAGCTCCGATCATCTGGCGAATCTCTGGACCGCCGCATCGTTCGTGCTCAACCTCGTGCCGGCAGTAGAAACGAAATCAGCGTTCCCGTCCACGTCGAGGCCGAAGCCGTGGCTGCGCGCCTCGGGTATGAGGGGAACGTCCATGCCGCCGTCCCTTCTATCCGTGCACGAGTACTGCGCCTAGCTCCTTGGTTTGCTGGCGGCTTGTACAAGGAGACTCCACCTCGGACTGGAGGCGCCCCATGTACGTGGCAGCTACTCGCCACACCTCGTCCTTCCACATCTCGACAGTAGCTTGGCCACCCCCTGACTCGTGTAGCTCTTGTGGAACAGCCTGCCGATCAGGGTCTTGATCCCGGGCCCAGCGTCCACCGCTGTCATCGGTAAGCCGTGGGCCAGCGGACCCCGTTTCAGCTCCACCTCCAGACTCTCCCACTCCCGGGCCGACAGTCGTTCCCGCGACACCGGCCCCTTCGACTTCAGCGCCGCGATCCCGCCGTCGCGCCAGCGCAGATCGGCCGCGAATACCGCAGCATCATCACCGCGCTCAAACCGCTCGGCCGCCTCCAGCCTCAGTCGTTCCCGCTTCTCCTGCTCGACGGGTACCCACCCCGCTGCGCGTACCTCGTGATCCGTCGTACCGCAGGGGTCACGAACCGTCAGGCTCTACGAGTTCAACCTGAGTACTGTGCTGTCGCTGGAGCGGGGGCCGGATGGAAGAAGCGGGATACTCCATCCCCGAGGTGCAGGAAGAAGCGCCTCGGGTCCTGGCCAGGGTCAGTGATGCGTAGCCTCAGGAAGGACGGCCGCAGCGCGCTTTCGGCGACGGAGAAGCGTCAGGGCCGCTACCGCTGCGAGGGTCATCCACGCCTTGCCGAGGATCTGTCCCGGTAGGTACTCCAGGGAGTCGAATGCAAGCTTGAGGAACAGCAGGCTGTCCGACAGCAAACCGACTGCGTTCGAGGCGAGCATTGCGATCAGCAGGCCACGTTCCCGCAGAGGCTCATAGACGGCGAAGTCCATGCTTTCGGCAACGGCGAATGCCGCGGCTGACGCCATCGCGAGCGCGGGGTCTGCAAGGAAGTACGACAGGACGGTACCGATGACTATCGCCGCGAGGACCGCCCTGCGGCCGGCGGTCTCCCGCGCAAGGTCACGGAGGACGAGGGCCAGTCCGACCATGTAGACACCGGCTGGGGCCGCGTAGCCGAAGCCCACCGGGACGGCTCCGAAGTGTGTAACAGCAAGATTGGCCGCGGGAATGGTCGCGACATAGGCGACCAGGGTCGCGATAGGGGCAGGAGCGGGGACGTTCACGATCTTCTCTCTGTCTGGTGAAGCACGAGTTGCGCCAAATCCCTCCGTGAGCGGACGGCGGGGTAGGCGCCCAGACAGTACAACCCGCCACTGACGTCAGGTGTGTATCCCGCCCTCAGAACTCTGGCTGGAATCGCTCCCACGCCGAGGGTGCAGACAGCCCGCGCGGGCCACCGGGTCGGCATCCTGGAACAGACGGATCGCGCCAAGACGGATGAATCGCTGCAGTTCATCTGGCTCTCACTCTCTCGCTGCGGCGAGCGGCTGGAGCGGCCGCCGGAATCTGACGACCTTCTGTACCTGGCTCGCCCCGACCTTTCGAAGGTGTTCTTTCGGCCGTCTTCGATCGCCGCCTAGGACGTCAGACGAGATCAAGCGCGCTTCATTTGCCCGGTATTGACCCTATACGTCACGCGAGGGGTACCCGGAGGACGCTACCCCCTCACTCCATTTCGAATGTGCATACGAATTTCGAGCCTTGTCCGTTGAACCTGTTGTCAGAGCCTGCGCATAGGCTCATCCCCGTTGGTAAACGAGCAGGTGGGGGGCGAGAAGAAGGATGTCTTCGGGCTTCACAGTCGGACACCTCGTTGCATTTCGGGGGGCTCCTGGGATAGGACGGGTCGGCGCGGTAACCGGCGGCTCGCTGCGCGTGGACTTCTTCGAGTCCACGGCCGAGCCCGAGGTAGAGTCACAGACCGTCCCGGTAGCCGCTTGCGAGCGCGTGCGACTCAAGCCGGAGACCCGCGTATTCCGGCGCAACCCCAGCACCGGAGAGTGGCTGGCCGGGCGGGTAAGGGACCACACAGGCGGCCAGTACTACATCCGGTTTCCCAACACCGACTTCGACATGCCGCTACCCGAGTCCGAACTCCGCGTGCGGTGGAACAGGCCGGTACGCGACCCTCTTCAGGTCCTGGTGTCTGGAGGCAACGAATCCGGACACCTCTACAACGCGCGCATCCCAATGCTGCACAACCTGGTCACCCAGCGCGCAGCCAGCGCCAGCACCCCGGCTCTCCTGGCGGCCGCTGTCGAGACCTATCCTCACCAGGTTCGCGCCGCGCTGACCGTGCTGTCCGACCCTGTCCAGCGGTATCTCCTCGCAGACGAAGTCGGACTCGGCAAGACCATTGAGGCCGGGTACGTGATTCTGCAGACCTTGATCGACGATCCGCAGGCGCGCGTGGTCATCCTCACCTCTGACTCGCTGCGCCGACAGTGGGGAACCGAGCTGCGCACGAAGTTCTTCACCGATGACTTCCCGAGGCGCGTACGGATCACCTCGCATGAATCCCCCGAGAAGTGGGAGCAGTACCAAGAGAGTGCTCTTGTCGTGGTCGATGAAGCTCATCTACTGGTGCAAGACCGTGACGATACAGATCCCACATATCGGGCACTGCGCGATCTCGCGCACTCAGCGTCGAAGCTCTTGCTGCTGTCCGCCACGCCAGTTACTTCCAGCCACACCACGCACCTGGGCCTCCTGCATCTGCTTGATCCCGACGTATACAAGTGGAGCGAGCGAGAGGCGTTCGAGCAGCGGTACAGCCACCGCGCCGAGTTGGCCGACCACGTCCTCAGCCTGAACGCAGACTTCCACCCACTGCTGCCGTCCACGATCGACATCACCAAGGCGCTGCTGCCTCAGGAAGACACCCGCTTCGAGCACCTGGCGGGCCAGGTGCTCGACCTCCTCGACGCGGAGGGGAGCCTCCTCGATGAGACGGGGATGCCGGAGCTCTCGGCTCGCGTCACCGCGCTTCGGGCGCACATCAGTGAGACGTACCGACTGCACCGCCGCGTGATCAGGCACCGCAGGTCGAACGTCCTGCGCCAAAACGACGACTCGGCGGCCGTCCCTTACGAGGTGCGCGGTCGTGCCGAGCCGGCAAAGCTGACGGCCGAGTCATACTCCCCGGCCGCGGACAGCCTCCTGGAGTGGCAGACCCAACTGTGGGGCCATCTCCTCGATGAGGGGCTTGAGAGTAAGCGCAACGACTATGCGCTTGCCCTGGCCGTGCTCGCGTCCCGTCTCGGTGGCGCGTCTGCTGACTATCTCGACGCCCTTCGATGGCGGGTCCGTGGTGACGAAGGCGCCGCTGACCGCGCCGGCCTGAGTGCCCGCGAGCGGAACCACGTCTCCAACGTGCCAGTGGCGCCCCACGAGGCAAAGAACCTGGCGAGTCTCGAATCAGAGATCGCGGACGAGGATCGCGCTTCTGAAGTCGACGCTCTGATCAACACCCTTCTCCCCGCGCTGCGTAAGGGAGGACACATCATCGTCTTCTGTGGCCCAGGCTCACTCGCTTCGGCGCTCGCCACACGCCTGCGCGCACGCTTCTCCAAGGTCGGCTTCTTTGAGCACACCCGAAGCGCGGGCCCTCACGTGTCTGAGTTGGCCACTGCTGCATGGCGGAAACCCAGCGAAAAGGCTGCCGTTCTCATCGCGGACGACACTGCAGAGGACGGGCTGAACCTCCAGGCCGCCCAGACCGTAATCCACGTGCGGTTGCCATGGTCACCCAATCAACTTGAGCAGCGCCTCGGCCGCACCGACCGCTACGTTGAGTCCCACCAGCAGCGCCAAGCACCACGCCAGTTCGTGCTCACGGACACTGAAGCACACACCGAAGCGTGGCTGTCCCTGCTCACTGATGGGTACCGCATCTTCGACGGGTCGGTGTCCACGCTCCAGGATGCCATCGCGGAAGGTCTCGCTGATGTCTGGGCGGAGGCGCTCGAGCATGGGCCGGAAGGCTTGCCCGGTTTCGCCGAGACTGTTCACGAGAAACTCGCCAAAGCCCGCCGTGAGATCGACAGCATGGACACCCTTGAGTCGATCTTCGACACATCCCCTCACGACATCGACTTCGCCGAGCGGCTGGCGACGTTCGAGGCCAGCTGGGGCGCCACCCGTACAGACATGCTCGGATACACCGGACAAGACGGCTCGGACGGGATCAAACTCCGCCACGCCGAGCGCAAGATCAATGACGTGATGTGCGAGGTCTTCGACCTAAAGTCGCGCACGCTCATCTCCCCTCACCTCTACGACCGCAAGAACCTCACGGATGAGATGGCCAAGGGCACGTTCAGTCGGTCTGAGGCGCTCAAAGCCCCCGGCACACGTCTATTCCGTATCGGGAGTCCGCTCGTCGACACACTTGCCAACGTTGTTTGGTTCGACGACCGCGGTCAGGCCACGGCCTTCTGGCGCGCTGATGTGAATCACCGGGGAGAGCCGGAGCCCTACTTCGGCTTCGACTACCTCGTCGAAGCCGACATCTCCTCGGCGCTCACGCTGGCGCTGGCGCTCGTGCAAGAGCCCCGCGACGCGGAAGCAGCTTTGAGGCGCCAGGCTGAGCAACTCCTCCCACCGTTCACGCTGAAGGTATGGGTGCCGGCCGGAGCTGCCGAGGCCCTGGCCAACGGAGACACTCAGAAGTGGCTGGATGCCCGCTACAGGGCCACGGACCACAACTACAACTCCGGAAACATCCACGAGTTGATGGACCTGTTCGACGGGCAGCCCGGATACGAAGCATCTGCACGTGGTGCTGAAACAGTCGCCCGAGCGGAACTCAGGCGAGTGACCAACCTGGCCGACAAGTGCGACCTGGCCCAGCAACAGGGACGGGCACGCCTCACGGTCACGAGGGCACAGGCGGAAGCCCGCCAGGCAGCGGGTCGACTCTTGGGAGGCGAAGAGAGCTACCTGCTAGATGTTGATATCACTGACGCGCTGGTGCAGGGACTGAGCGACCCGAAGGTTCGGCTCGTTTCTGCGACGTGCTTGGTGAAGACGGGGCTCAGGAGGATCCGTCGTGGCGACTGACAATTGGACCGGCGCCAAGAGGCTCTTCAACCACCTGTCGGAGCACCGGGACCTTCAGCACCTCCCAGAACTTCCCGAGGCGAAGGGGACGCTGCGCAGGCTCCGTGATGCTCTGGCCAGTGAGTCCAGCGGGTGGAAAGACGTTGCCTCGCTGGCTCGGCAGATCTTGCTCGAAGCTCAAGCACGAGAGAACACAACGGGGTTCACGGTTCCTCTCCTCCCACGGCTGCCTACCCGCGAACAGTGGGAGGAAATGCGCTGCCAAACCGGGATGCGCGATGGCGGCGCCGACTTGTGGGTAAGCGCGCTGCCGTGGCATCCGCCCGTCCCCGACGACGTTTCCCGCCATGCGGCTCAAGAGGATTTTCGCCAGGTCCATCTCGGCGAGGACTCGCCACACCGTCGCAAGCTGGAGTCATATCCGGCCGACCCGTTCTTCGCGACCGCCCTCGGTGATGATCATAGTCACTATGTGTCAACCGGCCAGCGACAAGCCGCCAGGGCTATCGCGCTTGCCGAACCGGGGAGCACCACGGTCATCTGTCTCCCCACGGGACATGGGAAGACCGCAGTTGCGATGGCCCCCGCGCTTCTGGCGAGCACGAGCAGCGGCGTGTCGGTAGTCGTCGTGCCTACGAGCGTTCTCGCAGCAGACCTGGAACGGCGCGCCTTCAAGATCCTTGAACGGTACGGACAGCACAGCCCCACACGCCGGTACGCGTACACCAGCGGCCTGTCTCCCGAAGACAAACAACAAATGCGGGACGACATCGCCGCAGGCCGCCAACGGCTCGTGTTCACTTCGCCTGAAGCGCTCGTGCGGAGCCTGAAGGGACCTCTAGAGGACGCCGCTGAGGCCGGGTTGTTCAACTACTTCGTGATTGACGAAGCACACCTGGTCGAGCAGTGGGGCAACAACTTCCGTACCGAGTTCCAGACCATGTCGAGCCACCGTCGCATCTGGCTCAGCAAGGCCCCGGCAGGCCGGCAACCAGTCACCGTCGCGATGAGCGCGACACTCACTGGGCAACAGGTGGAGACACTCGACACACTGTTTGCCTCGCCACAACGGGCGAGGATCGTCTGGGCTTCCCAACTTCGCCATGAGCCGAGCTACTACATTGACGCCTTCGAGAGCGAAACCGACCGGCAGACCGCAGTCCTTGATGCCGTCTCGTACTTGCCGAAGCCGATGATCCTCTACACAACCAAGGTCGAACATGCGCAGGAGTGGGCGGGCCGTCTTCACGGCCACGGGTTTCGCCGCGTAGCGAGCGTCACCGGTGACTCCACCGATGCCGAGCGCCGCGACGCCTTGGAGGGATGGGGCGGCAAGACAGCCGAAGACGACGTGGAGACACGCTTCGACATCGTGGTTGGTACTTCTGCCTTTGGCCTGGGCGTCGACCTCGACGACGTAAAGACGATCGTGCACGCTTGCCTGCCAGAGACGGTGGACCGCTACTACCAAGAAGTCGGCCGAGCAGGACGCAACGGAAGCCCTTCAATCGCGTATCTGGCCACCACGCGCAATGACGAAGAGATCGCCAACTACATGAGCGACGAGGTGGTCATCGGCGCCCCGCGCGCGTGGCAGCGGTGGGAGGCAATGTTCCACAGCAGGACTACGATCCAAGATCGTCACCGCGTCAGTCTCGATTCCTACCCCCCTGACATGAACGAGGGCTTTCAACGGAACCGGCAATGGAACATCCGGATCCTCAACCTCATGGTGCGATCAGGGATTGTGGCCGTCCACCCACCAGAGCCACCCGGAAGGGATGAAGGTGAGTCGGATGTCGTCTGGAAGGCACGACTTGACCAGTTCTACACGACAGCTGATGGCTACGCAGACGTGGAACTCCTCGACTCCGACGCAAGAAACAGCGAGTACTTCCTTGCTCGCTTTGAAACTGAGCGCCAAAAACTGCTACGCGGTCGCGCTTCGGCCCTGCGAGAACTGAAAGTAGCTCTGCGAGGCAATCAATGCATCGGCGAAGTGCTGGGGTCGTACTACCGGGTCCCGCATGGCGAGGGCTTTCGCCGCACAGGTATCACCTGCCGTGGATGCCCTCACTGCAGGGCCACTGCCAAGCTTCTGCCTGCAGGCTTCTACCGGCTCGCTGGGGAGCCGCGCCCTCTGCTACCCACATCCGAGCACCATGGGCGTCTCCCCCTGATGCCGTACTTCGGGGACCATCAGTGCTTGAGCCTGTGGTGGCAAAACGCCGACTACCAGGCCTTGGCGGCACGTCTGGTAGAGAGCCTTGTCCGTCGCAGGATCGCCGTGGTCGGGGGGCCGGGCATGGATACCCACCTCAGAAGCCAACTGCAGACAACAGCGCGGACTCGCACCGTGATCGTTGACGATGACGGCGCTCTCCTGTCGGACTGGCATGGCCCTGTTATCTGGATGGCGGACGCGAACGCAGTGTCACCCGGGCCTGAAATTGCGACGCGATTCGCCTGGGATGCACCGACCTACCTGATCCATCCACGGATCATGCACCACCCCGAGCGCCGAGATACGCCACTCGTCGATGTCCACCCGGCGAACTTGTCGATCCGCCGTGCCTTGGAGGAACTCTGATGACTCTCCTGAACGTAGACGCAGCCATTCCCTCTCAGACATGGGCTCTGGTGCGCCTTCTTTCCTACCTGGGGAAGAGCATCGCCATGGACGAGGCACGGGCGCTGGTCAGTCCTCCTTCTTTGCGCTCAGAGGACACGTCGACCAAGCCGCCCTTCGACTGTGCCCTCAGCTCCCTGCAGGTCCTGGGGTTGGTGCAGGTCGATGCCGATCGGCAAGAGCTATCACTGGCCGGCTCGACCAAGACTCTCGCCAGCAGCGATGATCTGGAGACCTACACGCGTATCCTGCGCCACGCAGTCCTCAAGGCGGACTACAACGCAGAGTTGGGGGCTGACAACGACGCGACAGGGCCTCGAGACCTGACTCGTGCACTGGCCTGGTTCCTGGTGCACGACCCCATGGGGAAACCGATTGATTGGGTCGCCGCGCAACAACTCCTGGATGAGAAAGACGGTAAGGACCGCAGGCTGTTGAAGGCCGACGTGCTGCCGCTCTTTGCCAACAACACCCGATGGGTCCGTTTCGGGTATTGGGCAACTGCCGTTGGCCTTGCCGCTGCTCCTGTCATTCGCACTGAAGGCAGCGGCCCACTGGTCCCGGACTGCACCCTTGCCGTCAAGCAAACAGTGCTCGAGTTGTGGCAGCCAGCCCAGCGCGTCAATGCCGTTGAGGCATTGCAGGTTCTGCGAGAGCACTTGCCGGTGCTGCCTGGCGGAGCACACTCGCTCGCGGTGGGGATCCCCAGTCCGGGCGACAGTGTGGCCGGCACTGCGCTCTCGTTTGCTCTCCTGCGTGGCCACGACGAGAAGTGGCTTCGCTTGGAGCATGACGATGATGCTCGGAAGATCCTTCTCCTGCACGATCCTGAACGGCCCGCGAGTCCACGCCCCGTTAGCGACATCACGATCCTGGAGCCCACCGATGGCTGACTTCCGCAGGATGCTCTGCTGGGAACCAGCAGTGGCAGCCTCCACCATCAACACTGAGGCGGTCAGCCCTTCGCGGTCGGTCTTCTTGGCCACTCATGCGCCGTTGCGGATCAAGCGCGCCCGGATCATGGACGGGAAAGAACTCGCCATCGAGGGCGACCCGATCGGTGAGAAGGCAGTCCTCAAAGACTTCATGGCGCTCCGAGCGGACAGCGGAGCCCTGCTTATGCCGGTCGTCGGTGAGTCTGGCTCAGGTAAGTCGCATCTAGTCCGATGGGTGCGCGAGCAACTGGCCGTGATGGAGGAGGGCGCGGACAAAAGAGAGGTCATCTACCTCGAGAAGTCCAAGACCAGCCTCAAGGCAGTCGTCAGCACCCTGATCGCGAAGGCTGAGAGTAACGAGCTGGCTCAGCTCAAAGAGGACATCAACCGGTTTACCGAGGACGTCGACGAGGAGTCCCTGGCGAGGCGCATCCTCAATGAACTGAGCGAGGCGCTCGAAGGTACTTCCCCGAACTCAGAGTCACGCCCTTTGGCTCGAATGCTTGTGGGTCCCGGCAAGCTGGCTGCGGTGCTTCTCGATCCCCACGTCCGTGCGGAGTTGCTCGCCCCCGGGAAGTTTGTGCCTGAACTGGCTCATCAACTGATTCACAATCGCCGGGACGGGCAGGCGGACCGCCCCGAAGGGTTCAGCGTCAGCGATCTTCCGCTCGATATTCGAGACATCCAATCCGCGTCGGGAATGGCGCAACGGCTGCTCGGCACAATGAGTACACGCGGCGACCTTCAGGGCATTGCGGTAGACCTACTCAACAGGCACCTCGAAGCTGCTATCAAGAGTGCTGCTAATCTTGGGGCAGGTCGGCTGCTCGATGCGATGAAGCAGGTTCGAGAGGAGTACCACCGGCAGGGCAAGGAGATCGTCCTACTCATCGAGGACTTCGCTCTTATCCAAGGTGTCCAGCGAGACCTCCTAGATGCCGTGGTAGAAGCGGCGAACCGTGAGGGCAAGACGACTCTCGCCCCCATCCGCACACTCATGGCCGTGACCACGGGCTACTTTCAATCCTTGGATGAGACAGCCCTAACCCGCATCCAGGCCGGCACGGGCTACGTCTACCATCTGGACGTTCCTTTCAGTCCGGAGGAGACAGGACGCACAGAAATCGCCTCGTTCGTCGGCCGCTACCTGAATGCTGGGCGTTTGGGCCGCGATGAACTGGAGCGTGCGGGCAACGACGAGGTCCCCAACAAATGCGCGACCTGCCCGTTGCGAACGGAGTGCCACGAGGCATTCGGAGTAACCTCTGACGGCTACGGCTTGTACCCGTTCAACGAGTCATCTCTCGTAAGGGCCGTCCACTCAACGGCAGACCAGGCCAAGCCTTGGTCCTTCAACCCCCGTGTCGTGCTGGGCAGTGTCGTGCGACCGGTCTTGGTTGAACACGCCACTGCCATGCAGCAGGGCGAGTTCCCCGACCCCATGTTCCGGCAACGGTTCAGGCCGACCAAGCTCGACAAGTTCGTCAGCCGCGACGCGCTCGGCTTCGTAGCCGAGAATGATCACGACCCTGCCTCTGCGGAGCGGCGGAACCTCGTGCTCGAGTTCTGGGGAGACGCCCCTGAGCATGCGAACAGCCTCAACCCAACCATCCTGGAGGCTTTCTCCCTGGAGCCGCTGGGTGGTGAAGAAGGGCAAAGCCGTCCGCCTGCTTCTGCAACCGTCCGGGAGCAAACGGGTGCCAGCGAGTCGAAGCCTGAGACAGGAGCGAGTGGCAAACGCGACGAGTTTCCCAGGGAACTTCAGCGAATGCTGGGGACGGTGGACGAGTGGCTCACCCGCGAAGGCGGCCTGGATACTGCCACCGCAAATCGGATCCGAGTCGTTGTTTCCACTGCGGTCTTGCAGAGGTACCAGTGGAACTCACCTCTGATGCGGGAGGTGGGTAGCACCGAGTTGCGGAGGGCGGCCTGGCCGACCAAGGCAACCATCGTCTCCATCGAGGGCGCGAAGGAAAACTTGCCCGGCGTCGAAAATGCCCCTATCACTTTCTCTCGTCGCCCAAAGGACAGTTGGTTCTTCGACAGCCTGCTGAAAGCTGAGCGGGAGCTCCCGGCGCGAGCCGAGGACATCCGACGGCTGGCGTTCCTGGCAGAGAAGTACGGCCGAGATCTCACTGCACGGCTGCAGCGGCACATGGAGGTCACCGACCATCACCTCGTTGCGGGCTTCCGCGCATCGCTTCTTGGCGCGGCACTGGCTGGCAAGGCATGGCCCGGAATGTCTCTTTCGCGGCTCATTGCCGCCGCGCTTGATGACGGGCAAGAGTGGCGTCGTGAGGACGGTGGTATCCGTGGAGAGAAGTGGATGGACGTGCTCCGTGGGCACCTCAGAGCGCGTCCTGAACTTGTGAAGCAACTCCGTTACGCCGTCGGTATCGCCCAGGGCACCGGTGCGGTGAACATGGTTGATGCCGCACGCGTTCTTCCTCTGCTCGACAGGGCCGCGTCATCGTGGAACTGGGATGCCGAGACGCTGGACATCCCTAAATGGGTGAAGCCGGCCGTCACCGGGTTCGCGTCCTGGACAACCATCCTCGAGGACCAACTCAACCGCCACGAAGAACTACTCAACTCGATTCGAAGCTGTCAGCCTCGGGGTACCACTGGCGTACAGACCATGGCTGCAATCCGCGACGTTCTCGGTGCTGCGCGAGAAGTGGGACTGCCGCTGACGGCCGAACAGACACGTCAGTTCGATGCCCTGCTTCAGGGTGCCCAGAACGCGGACTGGAAGGTCATCTCTGCACTCGAAGACGACCTGGCCAAGGGAGGCGACGACAGCCGCGACTCCTCAACTCGTTATCACGCGCAACTGGTTGCCGTTGTCAAGGACCGTGGTGACTCGCTCAAGCTGATTCAACAACTGCTCATTGCCAGTAACGACTGGCTGGACGCTGCTCTTGTCAGCGCCGAGTCACGGTCTAGTGGCTCCGCAGGTGACAGTGCCGCGGAAGACGTGGGGCAAATCTGTGTGGAGTGGCAGGCGCTCACCGCTGTCCCGTCCGCCGAAGACGACGGGGAGGACTAGTGACCAACTTGTCTGTGTACGACAAGGCCGTACAGCTGCAAAACCGTGCCCGCCAGATTGCTGCAGGCGCCGTCGGGGAGAAGGAGGCCGCTCGGGTTCTGAGCCGCTCGAAGGAACTCCGCGCGGGGCTGGCCGAACTCAGAACCCAAGTTGGACTAAGTCATACGCTTGCGGCCTTGGGGGCAGCGCACAAGCCCGACCTATCAGGCATCGATGCCGCCCGCACAGCCTTCGAGCGGAAAGCCCTCAACGGGTTGCCCAGTGACGCGGTCTTCAACACGGCCAGGAAGAAGGTTCAGGAACTCGCGGGCAAGCTGAAGGGTGATAGCAGCGCGGCATGGGTCACCTGGGCAACGGTACAGGTCGCCGCCCTTCCCCTGGCCCGGATCCCCATGCTCTCGCACGACGAGCGCGAGGCCGCACGCAACCGGGAGAGGGAACTCCGTCAGGCGGTGGCAACCAAGAACCTGTCTAAGGCGGACGTCACGCTCTTCACCAGCACGTACGCCCTCCTCGCGGAGTCCCTGCACGACAAGAGTGATCCCCCCAGTGAGCTATTGAGACTCCTGGAAGTGCTTGAGAAGCGCCCCAGTCCCACGCTCCGCGACGTCACAGACGACGACATTGCGCTGCTGCGTCAGTTCGAGATGGACATCCACATCACCTTGCAGAGGACGGGCGCGTGACAGAGCACCTCGACGTACGCTTCGCGAACGAACTCCTGAACCATTTGGAAGACCGTGAACTGCCACTGCTGGCCTGGGGCGTCACGGAGGCGGCCCTCTCTAAGGCCGAGGTGATAGAGACCATAGACAGTCTCTTGCACAGTCACGAGGCTGCCCCGGCCGACATGTCCGTCGACGCTGTGCTGGAAGAGTTCCTGCTCCGTGCCTTGCTGTTCGAGGTGCCGGTGCCTGTGACGTCGCCGCCGCGGTATCGCACCCGCTTGGCGGAGTCACTCAGGCTCACAACTGGTCTTCGGCAGCTCTTTGCCCGAGGTGGCTGGGCGCAGGAGGAACGGCCTGGCTGGTGGCAGCATCAGCGGCGCCTCGTCGCTGACTACCGACTGCACGTAGCGCCGCGACGCTACCCACACCGAGATATACCGGCATCCGACGCTCTCCGCGAACTCGCGCAGCTACCCCACTGGGGGGAGGCGCAAGAGCGCGTGGCGGCAGCCCTGGTGAGGGGCCGCAAACTGGCTCGCTTCCAACTGGACGCCACTTGTTGCGTGTTCACCTCGCTCAGCTCTCAGAGGTCCAAGGGAATTATCGTCGGCGCTGGCACGGGTAGCGGCAAGACACTCTCGTTCTACTTGCCGGCCTTCGCAGCGATGGCGGAACACGCGCACCCGGGTGGGGCAAAGCGCGTTCACACGCTGGCGCTCTACCCCCGCAAGGAACTGTTGCGCGACCAGCTTCGAGAGTCGATCCGCTCTGTCGAAGACGTCGAGGAGGCGCTGCACGAGAGCAGGCGACGTCCTATCCGCGTTGGCGCACTCTACGGTGACACCCCGTGGAATGCCCAGGACCGGAGGTTGGAACCGAACTCAGGGCTCGCCACTGCCTGGAAGCGCACTCCCCACGGCGTCGTGTGCCCGTTTCTGCCCTGCCCCGCCCAGGACTGCGGAACTGGGGAACTCCAGTGGACAGACGAGGACCGAAGGCGAGGCCGGGAGCGGCTGACCTGCACCAGGTGCGGCTACACCTTGAAGGACGGGCGCCTGGCGCTCACCCGGGAGTCCCTCAAGAAGAGCCCGCCGGATCTGCTATTCACCACTACGGAGATGCTGAACCGCTGTAGCGGTGACAGCTACCTGGAGTGGTTGCTCGGGTGGCGCGGCAGTAACTCCGCTCCCTCCCTCGTGCTGCTCGACGAGGTCCACACCTATAGCGGTCTTCACGGCGCGCAGGTGGCATTACTGTTGCGACGCTGGCGTGAGGCAGCACGCCGCCCCATGACGTTCGTCGGTCTCTCTGCGACCCTTCGTGACGCGGATAAGTTTTTCGCTCAACTTGTCGGCCTTCGTCCGAGCGATGTCGACCCAATTGAACCGGCCGACGAGGCCATGAAGTCCGAGGGCCGTGAGTACGCCCTGGCGCTGCGCGGCGACCCGGTGTCCGGAACAAGCCTGCTGTCTACGTCGATCCAAACGGCCATGCTCCACGGCCGCATGCTCGACCTGGTTAGGAAGCAATACCTGTACGGATCCACGGGCTTCCTTTTCACGGATGATCTGGACGTCACCAACCGCTTCTACAATGACTTGCGCGATGCGGAAGGCGGGCAAAACCGGGCAGGCCGCCGCAACGGCCGCAGGCCAGTACTTGCGGGCCTGCGTTCTTCGGAACGTAACGAGCATGCTGCGCGCTACATGGACGGTCAGTCCTGGGACATCGCCGAGAAGATCGGGCATGACCTCGACCCGACCCTGCAACTCCACCACCTGCATGTCGGCCGTACGTCCTCTCAGGACGTCGGGGTCGACCATGACGCGAACCTGACCGTAGCGACAGCCGCCCTCGAAGTCGGCTTCAACGACCCACGCGTAGGCCTGGTACTCCAGCACAAGGCGCCCCGTGATGCAGCCGCGTTCATCCAGCGCCGCGGTCGCGCAGGCCGCGAGCGCGGCACAAGGCCGATCACTGTGGTCACGCTCTCGGACTACGGCCGGGACCGACTTGCGTACCAGGCGTACGAGACCCTCTTCGCACCTCAGGTAGCTGCACGAAGCCTGCCGATCGGCAACCGTTTCGTACTCAAGATCCAAGCCACCCAGGCCCTGTTGGACTGGGCGAGCCGCAAGCTACGTTCCAAGAAACTGTGGGCCGACCCCCGAAAGATCCTCAAAGCCCCTACGGGCCATGCCGTGCGCAATGAGGACCGGCCAGGTCACGACATGCTGACATCGCTGCTGCAGGCGATCCTCGACAAGCCTGATCTGCAGGACGAACTTGCCCAACACCTGGGGAGGGCTCTGCTGATCGACGCAGACGAGGTCCAGGCCCTACTGTGGGAGCAACCTCGATCGCTGCTGCTGTCTGTCGTTCCCACCGCGCTGCGGCGGCTGCGCAGCGACTGGTCGTTCCAGCGCATTGATCCGGGCGCGAAGGAAGGCTCCCTCCTACCCGAGTTCATCACGCGCTCACTCTTCGAGCCGCTGAACCTGCCCGAGGTCGAACTGCTCTTGCCGTTCAGTACGAACGACACGTTGGAACAGTTGCCAATCGCCAGGGCGCTACGTGAGGCCGTACCAGGACGCGTCAGCCGACGATTCGGGCACCGCCGTGATGAGCACCGCACATGGTTGCCCGTTCCGCCGGCCGGCAGCAGCACTCTGCCGCTGACCCAGATCGTGCAGCATGCCGATCCTGAAGGAACCTGGCACCCCGATGGTTACGCATCAGAGGGACTTCAGGTCTTCCGGCCCACGCAGTTGAAGCTGGAGCAGCCAGGCCAGGAGGTCTCCGACCGGTCGCAAGGGCTCCCCATATGGGGTACTCAGATCGTTGTGTCCGAGGAGGCGCCACCGGCCCCGGCGGACATTCCGAACCCGTCTCTCTGGCACGAGCGCGTGCAGGCCGTCCGCTTCGCCACGCACGCTGCCGGCAACCCCATCGAGATGCGGCGCATGACCATCGGCGCCGACTGCCAAGTGGCGCTCGAGCGCGGAGAAGTCGAGACACGTAAGGTCTACTACGAACTGCACGGCAAGCCAGCTGCCCTAGGCTTCAGACTTGGCGTCGACGCTGTGCAGATCCTGCTCAGGCCCCTGAACACCTCGGAACCTGCGGTCAGGGAGTACCTGTCGTCTCCGCAGTGGCGGTCACTCGCGTTCTCGTACACCTTCGCCGAGGACCCTGCGCTCGAGGACGTCGCGAACAAGTTCCAGCGTGCATGGCTTGGCCAGGTCTATCTCACGGCCTTTGCGCTCGAAGGCATCAAGCAATCTCGCACCGCCGAGGAGAACCGAGCAGCACTAGCGCACGGAGCGTGGACTGGGGAACTGTCACGCATCCTGAGCGTCCTCTACCGCGACGACAGCGACGCCGACCACGCTGTCGAGAATGCACGGCTGATCGACGGGCTCACGGAGTTGCTGCGAGACGCACGGGTGCTCGCCGCTGTTGACCGTGCGGCGGAACACCTCGTTGATCCGAATACTGCTGTCCGGACTGAGGACCTGGCTCAGCGCACCTATCGCGACACGGTGGCCGCGGCGATCCTCTCCGCTGCGCAGAGAGCCTGCCCCGACTCGCAGGACGGGGACCTGATCGTCGACGTGGCGCCCGGTTCCACCAGCAGCGCGCCCACTGTCGTGTGGCTCAGCGAGACCTCCGTAGGCGGTCTGGGGGTTGTAGAGAGCCTGGTGCGCTTCTACGGGGAAGACCCTCGCCGTTTCTGGGGACTTGTCACCAGTGCGTTGGCCCCAAGCGACTACGAGTACGTAGACGCCACACTCACCCAGTTGCTCCGTCACCTGGCCGACGAGCCTGGGGGGGATGCCGCAGAAGCCATGCGCGCATTGAGAGGAGCCGAGGATGCCGAAGCGGCCCAGAAGGCCCTGAACTCTCTCCTGGCCGCGTGGGAACAGTTGGACGGCCGTCCCCGTCGCACTGCGGTCTCAGCGTTGTCGACCCGCCTTCTCCGGCCGGGGACCGGACCCGACACTGACGCGCAAGCTCTCGCCATGGTCGATGCGTGGGCCGGACTGGAGCAGAGGCTCGGTGTAGAGGTCGACGCGAACGTCATTGCCTTCGCGGTCGGCGACAACCGACTGAACGTCGGCGGGAACAAGCGGCTGACAGCCGACCAGGCATTCAGCATGCTCTGGCCTCGTGGACGACAAGCTCGCACGCAGGATCTCCAGCACTACCAGCCCTACGCGGACGCCCCCGTACTGGATCGGCTGCTTGTGCGCGAGGCTCACAACGACCGCCTGCCCGAGGTTGACGTCACGACGAGCGATTGGGTCCTGGCATACCAGAAGGCCATGACCGACAGCGGCGCCGCGGACCTCATCTGTCCCGCAGGCGAGTCGCAAGCCCTGGCGGAAGCCCTAGTGCGCGTGCCGGCGCTGCCGGTGGACCGGGATGTCCTGCGCGTCCATGGCGAGGTGCGCGGCTACGTCAGACATCGAGACGAGCTCCGTGTACGGGTGGAGTTGCGGGAGGCAACCCAGTGAAGGATCTGAGCAGAACCGTGCGCACAGGTGCTCGTACAGGGCTGCGCATCGACTCGATACTGTCCGCTGCGCTGATGGCAGAGATGCTCAACCCGAGCAGTGACTTGTGGTTGGTCTCGCCATGGATCACTGATGTCCAGGTCATCGACAACAGCCACGGCACCTATGACGCATTCTTTGGTGACGTCCCGCCCAGCGGATGGCGGCTGTCAGACACGCTCCTGCGCATCGCTGGAGCCGGGGCCCGTGTCCACGTGGTCACGCGCCCTGACGCGCACAATGATGCGTTCCTGCGTCGGATCGAGGCCCCAGAACTGGACGGCGTGCATGTCCAGCGCGACCCCGACATCCACGAGAAGACGTTGTGTGGGCAGGAGTGGATTCTCACCGGGTCGATGAACTACACGGTGCGCGGCATGGCGAAGAACGATGAGTTGGTCACCTACAAGGTGGGCGGGCCGGATGCTGGCCAAGCGCGGCTGGACCTGACACAGCGGTGGAGGAGTGGCTCGTGACGCAGCCCCAGAATCAGCAGCGAGAAGCCCTCGAAGGGTTCTTGCACCGGTTCTTCGGTCCAGGAAACGGCGTCTGGCCGGGCTTCGATCCGGACTACCGCTACAAGGACCGCACGCTGCCGTTCGTCGAGGCCATTCGACGCGACGACGACGCGCCTGTGGTCCTTCCACGCGTGTATACGGACCGTGATCGATTCGTCGTGTACGTCATTGCCCGGGAGCCTGGTGAGCGAGCAAAGACGGCTGAGTTGATCCGCGCTTTCGCTGGCCCGACGTACATCGCGTATGACGAGCAGGTCGGTATCCAGCCCGCCTGGCTGGACCCCGATGATCCCATCGAGCAGGCTATCCGCGACTTTGCTGGTGATCGGACCACTTTCCGTCTGGAGACGGGACGCACTCTCGAGCATCGCCGGAACCTGGCCTGGGCGCTGGAGTTGATGCAGAGGACCGAGGCTCGCCGTCCTCCCAGGATGTGGCGGGTGGCCAAGCCGATCGGCCGGCTCCTTGCAGAGTTCGACGCATCTCTATCCGCGGGCGCCGAGGCCGCATCGAGCGTGGTTCTTGACCATCTGGCAGCGGCTGGTGGTGTTACCGCAGCCAACCTTGCAAGCTTGAGGATCAAGCGGCTTGATCGTCTCGGCCGCAGCGAGGCGATCCTTCAGCTCCCTGAACTGCCGGACGCTATCCGGCAGGATCCTCCCCTCCCGGTCAAGGAAGCGATCTTGAACGCCGTGTTCGCGGCGTTGGAGGAACCTCTCGCGGTGGGCGATCTCTCAGCGGCACGGGCGAGGCTCGAAGAGCGGGGGCGGTTCGTCCCTGCCTTGCTGGATGCCGATGCGCGCAAGCTCGGCACGCAGGCCGTCACCGTTCTTCTGATGGCGGCCACCGTCCTTGAGGATCTGCCTGCTCTGCGTCGTCTCATGGACGCCGTGCAGAACGGGGCCCGCATAGGCGAACTGCCCTCACTGATCTGGGAGGACGCCCAACGCTTCCTGGCCGAAAGCGATGACGCGGCAGCACCTCGTGTCGTCGCAGAGCCTGTGCCACAGATTGCTGGAAGCGACGCGTCGGAAGCGTTTGCGACCATCGACTCCTGGCCGACCTTTCTCGCTGCGGTAGCCGCGGGCAGCAGCGAGGGCCAGTCGGCTGTTGAGGAGCGCAGTTGGACTGCGTGGTCTCCGCCGGCAGTTCACGATGCGGCCCTCGCCGGGTTCCTGGACGGGCTGGAGAATCAAGCTGCTGAAGAGGCCTGGCGGGCGGTTGGGGCGTTCATCGATGCTGTCGGATATGCAGCTCCGGCGGGTCTGACCGCCCATGCGTTCATCCGGAATGCGGTCGCCTTCGACCGGTTCGGTCCAGGTGACCTCGCCGTGCTCCAGGCGCTCGCGGAGATCGCACTCCGAGCTGGCCCGTCAGCGGAAACCTACGCCGAACTTCTCGATGAGATCGGCGCCTATCGCAGCCGATGGGTCTCCCCTGAGCGGGCATCAATTGCGTTGGACTTCGTTGACCGACTGTTCTTGGTCGCATGCCCTGACGCGGAGGCTCGCAGCAAGCTCGCATACGACCTGCTTGAGCCGCTCTGGCGGCATCAAGGTCGTCTCAACGAAGCTGACTTGGCGTTCGCCAAGCGTCTCTCAAGGGAACTCGGTGTCGACTTCCCTTGGCAGGACCGGGCCGGCTCTGATAGCGAGCGTGAGTTGTCGCTCTCGGACCTGCCGCCCATGAGAGTGTTGCTGTACTCCCTGGACGAAGCTGTGCTCGTGCGCTGCGCCGAGGAGATCAAGCAGTTTGCCCCCGCAGTGGACGCCGCCATGGCCAGTGATCACGTCGGTAGTGCTCAACTCCGGCAGAAGGCTCGTTCCGCTGATCTGGTCGTCATTGCAACTCGCTGCGCGAAGCACGCTGCAACCGGCTTCATTACGCAGCACACCCGCACCAAGTACATCCACTATGCAGACGGCAGCGGTTCAGCATCCATGCTGCGAGCAGCAGTGAACGGTCTTCGCTCCGTTGCAGCTAACCGCTAACGCACTGGTGGTCTCCCCGATCTGTTCAGGGAGACCACCAGATGATGCCGCAGAGCTTTGACTACTTGCTAACTAGGGCCTGCAGGTGGGTGCTGAGGAGTCGCACGTCGTTGGCCGTGTTCTGGAGACCGTTCCAGCTACGTTCCTGACCATCCGAGAACTTCCACGTGCCGGAAGTCCAGGCCACGTGCTTCTCGAGTCGGCGCAGGGTGATGCGGATCTTGTCCCAGTTGACCTTGTCGAACGGGACGTCTGTGGTGAGTCGGTCCATGACATAGCCCATGGCCTGGATGCCCACACCATGGGTCAACCTCGACTCCTTGGGAGGCTTGTTCCACGCATCCTCGAAGAGGTTCTCCACTGCCGTCCAGAAGGACAGAAGGTGCGCCAGCATCGCTTCCTCGTCCCCGGTACCGTCCTCAGCGTTCCGGTACTGATACAAGGAACCCTCGTAGATGCTGTGCTCCAGCATCCTCAGAATGCTGTTGTCCTTGATGTTGCCGGTAGGCGATGTGGGGCTGCTGATCCTTCCACAGAAAGGACCGTCCCCCATATTCAAAAGGACCATGATCTTCGCGGCGAGTTGACGGCGCGCGTACGAGCGCGGCAACTTGGCGGTGGTCTCCGGCAGGAGTTCATACACGAGCCCCTTGGGCAGTGGCTTGGTCGAGTTGACCAAGATGAACTGCGACCGCTGCTCTTCCTGAGACGCAATGAAGCCCACGGCTGCGACGGGGAACTCTGCAAGGTCAGCGTCCCTGATGGCCGCGCTGCGCTGCTGACCGTCCACGAGCCAGGCCGGCTTCTCTTCATCAGCCAGTGATTCGTCGACCGGGATGATCAACTCGCCGGGGATGGAGTAGCTCACACTGCCGCCGCGCACCGCGGGTTCGAACGTGACGCGATCATCGAAACCGAGAACCACAGCGTTGGGAAGCATCGCCCCCTCGGACTCAAGGTAGCGGCGGATCGAGCGGATGTGGCTTTGGACCTCGGGCCGCTGGTACCCCTGCAGCTTCTTCTCGCTGTCGCGGCGGATCCGCGAGACGGCGGCAAAGTCTTCCAACTTCTTGCCGTCGACAGCGAAGCAGTAGATCTCCTTGTCGCCTTGGAGCACCTTGAGGGCGGGAACCTTCAGTACGTAGCGGTCGGCCACATCATCTCCTGTTTAAGTTACTTTGAGTGCTATGCGAGGTCTAGACGATTATGTGAGTGGAAGCTTGCGCATCTTGGCTTCGAGTACCGTCATGTTATGGAACCCACGGCGCTTATTTCGCTCTGTTCCACGGAAGATAACCATGTCGATCTTGTGCTTCTTGCAGAGTTCGCATCGGCAGTGATTCCAAGGGCGGTCGATAAGAGTGTCCCTGTAGTCATCAACCTTCTTCAGCTTCTTAGCGTCACCGATGAGAGATTGATAGGCGCGCAAGGCATCGATGACCTCCTGCACATCAAAGTTCTCGTCGGCTTCATACTGGCGAAGCAATTTGAGGCATTCCCGTTCGGCCTTAATGGCTGCCGGCTGCGACACCACGCCCGCCAAGATCAACTTCTTTAGGGTAGGGTTCCCATCAACCTGGGGAACTCTGATCGCTAGGTATGAGCGGTCGGCGGTGTGGTAGTTATTTCGCTCGTCCATGAAAGCTTGTCGGAATGCTGACGTACTGTCGAAGCTGGTGACATGATATTTGGCGAAGCGTTCCATGCTGGCGATACGGGTGATTCCGAGTAGATGGAACTCGACCCCACTCTTGCGAACCTCAGAGATCGCTTCCAAGCAAGCCAGTATTTCCGGCGTCTTCAGCGGAACCATGCCACCCAGGGCGATTCGGTTGTAGCCCATTTTCTGAAGTTGGACGACGCTGTCCGCATAACTGGCCGGGCTCCACCCCTGCGCCGCGCCAACCGGTTCCAGATGCTGCTTCCTGCCCGTGACCAGGCGATTGTGACTCTCGGTAGCTTTGATGAACTTTTCTGCCAAGTCGAGCGAAATCTCACGACGCTTTACCCACGCCGGGTCAACGTCCTTGTCAGGGGCATCGGGTCGATAACCGAAGATGACATGGTCGATACTGATTCCTGAGTTGAATCGGCACTCCGTGTAGTAATGGAGGACGTCCTCAATTCTGTACGGGGGGTACTCTTCATTGATGTAGTTGAAGGCTCCGCAGTCGCCGAGACTTTGCATCGGGTCAGGTAGCCCGAAAAAGGTCTTCACGCCGTCGCGGTAGAGACGGTCCCTCTGAGGGGCGCTGTATTTCCCGGCTCCCTTAACCGATCCGTCTACGATGGCCTTGCTGACCAGTATCCCATCGTAGGGCGCGGGCTTTACTGCCTGATGGGCGTACAGGTCATCCCTCTGGCGGACTCGCTCGTCTGGGTACTCATCATTGATGAAGTCGTACCTGGGGTAGATCTGATCTTGGCTATCTGGGAAGTAGAACTTCACGAAGCACCCATCCTCGAATCGCGATAGACGCGAATCAGATAGTTTGACAGGATACTGATATGGCGGGGAGTGTTCTGCAACTCGTTCCAAGGGGTGTTGATTTCAGGCCAGCGCCCCTTGGTCCAATGGCAGTGCGGCTTAATGAGCGCCAGTTCAGTCATGACCCTGTCGCTAATATCTGGCGAGTCGATATCGGCATCAAACAAGACTCGCTCCATAACCCGATCCATGAGGCGGCCCAGCGACCTGATTCCGACACCATGCATAAGGCGGCTCTTGGCGGGAGGAAGTCCCCAAGCTTCAGGGAAGGTGTCCTTCACTGCCGTCCAGTAGACAACTAGAATCTTCCGAATGCTCGCAGTGTCGGTGGTTCCGTTGGCTAGGTTTTTGTACGAGAAAAGGACACCGGAAGGTGACAATGATTCCGTGATCGCAGTGATGAGGCTGTTGTCTTTGACGACAGTGTCTGACTTCTTATCGGGCGTCGTTGACGCCTGCTTAACGAGCCCCTTGAAAGGTGAGTCATTGTCCTGGTTTAGTGCGTTAACGAGGATCGCGGGAAGCTTTCGAGCGGACAGCCTGGTCGGAAGTTGGGTGTTCACTTCTGGGAGGAGTTCTGACACCAAATTGCTCGGAAGAGGAGACACCGTGTTGACGCGCAGGAACTGATCGCGCTGGATGTCAAGATCTTCGGCCACAAATCCTGCCACTGTGATCGGAAGGGTGGTTCGCCGAGTGAGTGCAAGCGCGCGGCTTCGCTGCTGACCATCGACGATCAGAGCCGGACGAGGCGCGTCCCGCGACTCCGGTAGCGGAATCTCAAGGGTTCCGATGGTTGCCAGTCCGTCGCCCGGATTGGGGCCGCGACTACCTTTAAACCGTACCGTGGTGGGCAGGGCGAGGATGAGCCCATTTGGGAACAGCACATCTTCACCGTCGAGGTACTCCAGAATTTGCTTAACGTGCTGCTTTTTTTCGGGACGTTGATAGCCAAAGAGCTTGCCGGCCTCATCCCGGGAGATCCGTGCAACATCGGCTACGAGATCGATTTCTCGCGCTTCCAGGGCAAACAGGTACAGGGGAATATTCGGGTTCTGCTCAATGCGCAGGGCTCTGCGCTTGATGACGTTCTCTGTCACCGTTCCCCCATAGCTCGGATGTACAAGTTGGCGAACCTACTCTGCTCGCATGCCTGGTTTCCGTCACGTAGAGCACGCAGAAGTCGCGACCGCGAGATGCCAGGATGCGACGCGTTCTCACGCTTGATGAACGCCATGACGTCCTCGTCGGATATGGGCGTCCGGTTGTACCGCTCAGGCTCAGCTACGTCTGAAGCCCACCGCTGCCACGAGTCACTGGTGGCAGTCGAGGTCAGCCTGCCGTCCTCACAGTGTTCAAGCCATGAGGCGGCCATGCGAACGTTCAGGCTCGTCAGAGTGCCGCCGAGTGTGCGTCGCAGGCCCGCGTTAGAGGGGACTCTCTGGATGCCGGGGATCTTCTCGACGCCTCCCACTAGCAGGACTTCGCCCCCGACGTCGGCCAGCCCCTGGATATCGGCCTTCATGGCATTTGCGTACACCTCGGACAGGACCATGAGGACCGGGCCCTGTCGGCCGAGTTCCTCTAGGGTCTTGCGGCCAGTTCCTTCTTGAAGGTGCCCCCACCACTGGGCACTGTCAGCCGTAGAAGCGGTGACGGAGTCTGCGTGTCGAGTACTGAAGGTCGCCGCGTAGGCAGGTGCCGACGCCGATACTGGCTGGAGGCCGAGGCCGGCCGACGCCACCCACAGTTCCGCTTCAAATCTGGCCTTCGCGGCCGCGGCAGTTAGCCGACGGGCCTGTGTCCAGTGATCGCCGCGGTAGAGCTCGCTTAGGGGCTTCGTGTTCGAAGCCGTCTCGACGCGCTCTCTCCACGCTGCGGAGCGGTCCTTCACGCTGCCGGCCGGTAGCGATCTTGCATGGAGCGTGGTCTCCGGCACAACGGCCTTACGGTCCGTGCAAGTGACCACCAACGATAGTTGCCTCACGCAGTCCCACTCCCGACGGCCTTAACTAGTAACTTGTTGCGGTTACTCTACCCGTCAGTTTTGGCGCTAGGGTGCACCAGTACACGCAGAGCTAACTAGGGAGCAAGGCATGGGACGTCCCGCGATCGTTCTACTGAGCGGCGGCCTGGACTCGACGACAGTTCTGGCCATCGCCAAGGACCAGGGCTACACGCCGTACGCGCTCAGCTTCCGGTACGGCCAGCGGCACAGTGTGGAACTGGAAGCCGCCAAGCGCGTGGCAGAGACTCAGGGCGTAGCCCGCCACGTCATCGCAGACATCGACCTGCGAGTTTTCGGTGGCTCCGCTCTTACTGCTGATATCGACGTCCCGAAGCACGACTCGCTGGACGACGCCAGCAACAGTGACGCAGGCAGCAGCGTGCCCATCACCTACGTGCCGGCACGTAACACGATCTTCCTGTCGTTCGCCCTGGCCTACGCGGAGACCGTTGGCGCGAGCGACATCTTCACCGGCGTGACCGCCGTCGACTACAGCGGCTACCCCGACTGCCGTCCTGAGTACATGGACGCGTACGCCAAGATGGCGAACCTTGCGACCAGGGCTGGCCTTGAGGGAACTCAGGAGCTCAAGCTCCATTCCCCCCTCATTGCGATGTCCAAGGCCGACATCGTTCGAGCGGGCCTGCGCTTGGGTGTCGACTACTCCCAGACGTCCAGCTGCTATGACCCGGATGAGCAAGGTCGGGCCTGTGGCCGTTGCGAGACCTGCCTGCTCCGCCTAAAGGGGTTCGCCGAGGCTGGTACCACTGACCCCGTGCAGTACCAGGGCGTCTGAGAATGACCTATCTGGTCAAAGAGATCTTTTACACCTTGCAAGGCGAAGGGAGCCATGCGGGCCGACCCGCTGTCTTCTGCCGATTCTCGCGGTGCAATCTCTGGACAGGTCTTGAGAAGGATCGGCATCGGGCGATTTGCCAGTTCTGCGATACCGATTTCGTTGGAACCGACGGCGAAGGTGGTGGCCGATTCGCGTCCCCTGATGACCTCGCCCAAGCAGTCGAGCAGGCGTGGCCTTCAACTGCCCTGGAACACCGCTTTGTGGTGTGCACCGGGGGTGAGCCGCTTCTGCAGCTTGACGAGGCAGCCATCGAAGCTCTGCACGCCAGGGGTTTCGAGGTTGCGGTGGAGACGAACGGCACCCGCGTACCGCCGCCGGGAATCGACTGGCTCTGTGTCAGCCCGAAGATCGGGTCTGACGTGGTCGTCACAAGCGGCGACGAGTTGAAGCTTGTCTATCCGCAGTTGGGCGGAGAGCCGGGCCAGTTCGAGAACCTCGACTTCCAATTCTTCCGTCTCCAGCCCATGGACGGACCCGACGTAGAAGCTAACACCCGGGCCACTGTCGACTACTGCATGAAGAACCCGCGCTGGATCCTCTCTCTCCAGACGCACAAGTATCTGGGAATTCAGTAATGGAAATTTTTCGCGAGTTCACGTTCGAAGCGGCGCACCGCCTGCCCAAGGTTCCAGAGGGCCACAAGTGCGCGCGCCTGCATGGCCACTCTTACAAGGTCATCGTTCACGTAGAAGCCCCCGTCGACCCCGAGGCCGGTTGGGTCATGGACTTTGGTGACGTTAAGCGAGCCTTCAAGCCGCTCGAAGCTCAACTGGACCACTACTACCTCAATGACATCGAGGGCCTAGAGAACCCGACTAGCGAGGTTCTCGCCCGCTGGATCTGGGGGCGCCTGCAGCCGACCCTGCCCGCACTCTCAGCCCTCACCGTCCGCGAGACGTGCACATCCGGTTGCACCTATCGGGGCGAGTGAGCATGCACGACATTCAGAATGAGACTGACTCTCGCGGCATCGAGATCAACGAGGTCGGCATCAGTGGCCTTCGGTATCCCGTGTACTTCGAGGATGGCTGCCTCCGTCAGGACGGCATTGCGGATATCGCGATCACCGTGCGGCTCCAACACGACCGCCGAGGCACGCACATGAGCCGCATGGTCGCTCTCGCGCACGACCACCTTCAGAGACTCGACCCCCGGCAGTTGCCGCAGGTCCTCAAGGCCGGAGCGGAACTGTTGGATGCGCCCGCGGTTACTGTGACGATGGCCATGCCTATCAGCACGACCGTCGTAGCGCCGGCCAGTGGCCGTGAGTCGAAACAGGTTCACGACGTCTGTATCGAAGGGCGCTGGAACAACGGCGACGTGACAGTAGCAACGGCAGTGACCAGCGAGGTCACCAGCCTCTGTCCATGTTCGAAGGCAATCTCCGACTACGGTGCGCACAATCAGCGCAGCCGGATTACGCTCAACGTGACGGGTCAGGGAGACACCCCGTACCCCCTGCCGGTGCAGAGCGCCGTGAGGTTGTTGACGTCTTCCGCTTCGGCTCCCGTAGTGCCTTTGATCAAGCGCGTAGACGAGCGTGTCCTCACCATGCAGGCGTACGACCACCCTGTATTCGTCGAGGACATGGCCCGCGACGTCAGCCTTGCGTGCCGGGATCGAGGCCTTCGCCACTCAGTGCGCATCCGCAACCTCGAAAGCATCCATAGCCACGATGCTGTCGCATACGTCGCTGGATAAGACCGGCAGCTTTTGGAGCTTGATCTCTACTCATGTAACTGGCCCGGCCCGGACCCCGCGCTCGGGCAGGGTAGGTCCAGGTTTCCGGTGTCATCTTGAGCACCCCCTGGGGCGTCTCGCGGTTGTGGCCCTGGTCGAGCCGGACCTTGGGGGTGTACGCCGTCGGCTCACACGCAGACGAAGTCGCGGTCAGACAGGTCGCGCTACTGGAAGGCGGCGTGGTTGTCGCCGACAGGCCGACCGTCGAGCTTAGGAACTCTACTCGAGGGCGGGCACGAAGCCCACGGAGCGCAGTCCGTGCAGGCAGAGGAGCGGCCGCACCTCGCTGACATTGGGCGGACTGCGAAATCCGCGATCTGCAAGGTTGTGATCCTTTTGCGACCTGACTGCTGTGATCACAAACGCTGCCTGTCCGCAGTATCGCTCGGCGGTGACACGCCGACCCAACGCTTTTGGCAAAGACCCGTTAACCTCGAAGTTTCGTGACGGTCCGCCGATGGAGTCGGTGGGCCGTTTTCGTGCCGTGGGCTGAGAGTGGGCAGGTCGAGGGCCCGAGTGTCGTCTCGGGTGGGCGCCGGGTTCCACTGATCCGGTGTCGGGCTGCTGTCGTAGGGATGGGAAAGCCACTGGTCAGCCGGGGTTCGGCAGGAGTGCGAGCCGTTCGAGGGCGTAGGTGATCACGTGGGTCCAGGGCCAGTGCCGGGCCAGGCGGAGGATCTGGCGGCGGCCGGTGGTGACGAGCTGTCCGGCCGCGGTGAACAGACGGAGCCGTAGTCGGCGGGGTTCCCAGAGGCGGGCCTTGCCGGTCAGTGCGAGCATCGGCATCCAGGCCAGCAGGTCGAGGGCGATCTGCACGATCTCCAGCCAGATCCGG
This sequence comes from Streptomyces sp. NPDC002809, assembly GCF_040295435.1. Lineage (NCBI taxonomy): Bacteria > Bacillati > Actinomycetota > Actinomycetes > Kitasatosporales > Streptomycetaceae > Streptomyces > Streptomyces sp. NPDC002809. The sequence goes on along the minus strand of NZ_JBEOVJ010000073.1, from coordinate 11,355 downwards.
TTCTGGGCCGTGCGGTGCAGGGGCAGATTGCGCAGGCCGGTGGCCCGGGCGTTTCGGATGCGGTCCTCGGCCCGGGCCCGCAGCCGGTGACGGAGCTCGAGTTCGGCGATCGGCCGGCCCGAGGTGTTGGTGGCGAAGCACGTCAGCCGCATGCCGTCCGCGTCGGTGAGCCTCAACTGGGCCCCGGGGTGCGGTCGTTCCTTCCTGACGATCAGCCGCATGCCCTTGGGTCAGCCGTCCTGGACGTCGCCGGTGAGTTCGGCGACCCAGGCCCCGTCGCGGACCTCGCCGCCGGTCTCGACGGCCGCCGTCCAGGCCGATGCCGGAACCTTCAGCACATGCTGGTGGACCTGCTCGGTGACCGTCATGCCGACCGAGTAGGACAGCCACCGGCCCCGCTGGGCGAGCCAGGCGACGAAGTCGTGGGTGCCGCCCGCGGAGTCGGTGCGGATCAGGGTCCGGTGCCCGCGCCGGTACTTCTTCGGTAGCTGGGCCAACGCCATTTGGGTGGCGGTGATGTGGTCGGCCGCCGTGTTCGAGCCTGCGTTGCCCGGTCTGAGCAGGGCCGCGACCGGTTCACCGGTGCCGCCCGGTCCGTGGTCGACGAACCCCATCAGCGGGTGGTGACCGTAGGTCCGCTTCCACGTGGGTGCGGCGTCCTCCTTGTCCGAGTGCGCGATCACCAGCACCCCGTCGAGGTCCACGGTCACCGTCCCGCCCGCATCAGGCGCTTCCCGGCCGGCCAACCGCCAGACCTGCTGGCGGACTTCAGCCCGCGTAGCACGGATCGCGGTCAGGGCCCTCTCCCCGGCCGCGGCAAGGGTGTCGATGAGGCGGGAGACCGTCGGGTCGGAGGCCACCGGCCCGAAAACGGCCGGCTCCGCCCGGAGCATGGCGACGTCCGCGAGGCAGTCCCCGCCCAGCGCGACCGCCAGAGCCATATCCAGCAGGATCTTGCCCGGATCGTGCACCGCCCGAGCCTTCCGCCACGGCGTCAGCGCCGCTGATATCGCGGTGTCCAAACCGGCCTTGCGAACGGTCTCGACCAGCAGTACACCCCCGGCCTGCGAGACCACCGCCCGGCCACCACCCTCGATACGGACACGCGGGTACGACCCGATACTCTTCTTCACCTGAGAAGTGCCTCCGGCTGGAGCAGGAACAAGGACCTAGACAATCCTCATTCTTGCTGGTCAGAGGCACTTTTCGCTTACCTGGTCACCCGTCGGACAGCCCGCTTCACGAAAGCGCGAGGTTAACTACGGAACGTAACCACGCGCGGTGTTCTGGAACTCATGAAGTTTGTCGCAGCCCAGGGTGATCCGTTGCCCCTCGGATCCGAGGCCCGCCGTACGGCTCGGGGGTCTGTGGGCGCGTTGAAGCGGAGAGGAACTGGTGCGGCGAACGCCGCACGGCCCCCAGTCCGAGCCGGATCGAGCGGGATCCAGCCGGACAGAAACGGGATGTATTGTCCGTTGTTTCGGCATCGTCGCAGGTGAGAGCCGTCACTCTTATGGGTTCGAGTCCCACCCGCCCCACCAGTTTTACCCTGCGGAAACGTTCTGACCTGCGGAAACGTGGATTTCATAGCTGTTTCCCGTGCGGTACTAGCCGCGCGCCGTGCGGTACTGACCCGCTGTCGCTGGGTGCCGGCTCACCTTAGATGCGTCTGACCTGGCCTTTTGTTCCGGTTCCCTGAGGGAGCGTCGTGGCGCGGTCCCACGGCCGACGCGGGAGGCTGCATGCTCCGTCCGTGATCGGCCCATCGCATGACGTCTCCGCTGTCCCTGCCGTGCCCGGTCTCCCAGGAGATACCGCGTGCATCGGCTGTTCACGAGGATCTTTCGGCGTGCTCTCGCTTCCATGGTCGAGGAGTTGGCGATGCCGTGGCGGGCTTCCGTCGAAGGTCGCTGTCATGCTGCACGACGTGGCGCCCGGAAGCGGACCGCGGGCGTCGGCGCCCGCCGCCGGGGGTGCTCGTAGGGCCGCGTTGCCGCCGGGGATATCCCATCGGCAGCGCCCACCCCTCGGTGCCCGGGGGCTCGGTTCGGGCCACGGTGAAGTGTACGAGAGAGGAGTCGGCCCGCTGCTCCTCCGGACAGTGGGCCGACTGGCGACTGGCCGAGTGCCGGCGAGTGAGCGTTGGCGTGCTCTTGAGGCCGACGGCGGCAAGTCACGCGACGGGCGCAAGCGCCACATCCTCACCGACGCCGAGGGCCTGCTCCTGGAGGTCACCGTAACCACAGCCGACGTTCACGACTCCAAGGCCGCCCCCGCACTGCTGGAGACGTTCATGGACCAGCCGGGCCGGCTACTGAAACTGGTATGGGTCGACAGCGCCTACCGGGGTCCGGCACTGGCGCAGGCGTTCGCCCGCCACGGAGTCCGGATCGAGGTCGTGCGCCGCTCCGACGGACAGCGCGGCTTCGCCGTCCTGGCCCGCAGGTGGGTGGTGGAACGCACGCTGAGCCGGCTCTCCCGCTCACGCCGCCTCAACCGCGACCACGAACGCCGACCCGACCACCACACCCAGATGGTGTGGTGGGCCGCCGTGATCAGACTGTCCCGCCGCCTGGCCGGGGACGCTCCGCGCTGGTCGGAGAAACGCCCCGACCGGCTACCGAAGGCGCGGGCAGGAACCGCCTGTCCTTCGCCCGCACCAGCCAGCCCCGCTTCTCCAACACATAGGCACGGTGACGGATCTTCTCCACCTCGTTCTTGATCTCCGATTCCCGGCCCCCCGCCCGGGTCAGTTCCACCCCGTTCACCGGCCCCGGAGCGGCCACCACCGCGGCGAACACCTCCTGATATTGGCCGCTGAGCACCACTTCACCCATGCCCGACCGCCACACCGGCGGCCGCTCACCCTGCCCCGTCCTGGGGCCGCCCGATCCCACGGCAGCAGCCATCCCACCGGACGGCACGGAACCCGACGTATTCACCGGGTTCTCCGCAGCCAGCACCGACACGAGCTCCTCACGCTCCACCCGGGCTCGCTCGACCCGCTCCCGCGCGGCATGCACCTCCGCCTGAGCCTGCTCCAGGACCTCCGTCCAGGACTCCAGGTTCTGCCTCGCCCGCGCCTCACGCTGTTCCATCAACCCAGCACCGCTGGCATCGCGACCTCCTCGATCACCAACAAGCCGCCCGCTGCCTGCCCCTACCTCTCCGCCATCACGCCCCGCACACGAAGAAGCCCCTGCTCATCGAACAGGGGCTCCCATTGCCACAACGCACTCAGCCGCCGTCAAAACAAAGCAACATCAACAAGGTCGGTCAGGACCGCCTTCCGCAACCGCCAGCAAACGCCTCCCGCAATCATCGACATAGCCAAACCGCAACAGCCCGACGCCGACGACGCCGCCGACGACGCCGACGCCGACGCCGACGTGAATGTGGCCCGAGCTCTGCGGTCGTGACCCGGTCACGGGCTCCTGTGTGACACCGCATTCACGAATGCGCTGTGCTTCTTCAGTCGCTGACTGCTGCATCGAAGTGAGCCACACGAGATCTGCCATCAGCCGCGACCTCACGAGACTGTCCACACAGAGAGACTTCACCGGATCAAGCGCTCCAGCGCCGCCCGGTGGCAGCCCTCCTGAACAGAGAGAAGGTCTTCCAATACCTGCGAGCCCTTGGAGATCAGAGCCGCGACGGAAGCTTTGAGGATCAGCGCTGATGCCTCCGCCAGCGTCGGTGACAGTGGAGTTACGGCCCACCGTTCGGCGGCTGCGCGAGGCCAGTCGGCAAGAGTCTGTACAGCGTTCGTGGAGGCCCCGCGATGGCGGGTCCCTCCCCGGTGACGGCGATGAGACAGTCCCGTTCAAGGCGTATCAGAGTGGTGTAGACCTGGGCGTATGCGAGCCTGGAATTGTGTTCTGACAGGGCATCATATTCATGCTTGAGTTGGTAGCCATGTGCGGGACCTACGGCAAGTAGCGCAAGCAGCGCGTGCGGGACCGTGTCCAGCGACCTGCCCGACCTGGCCTGCGCGGGGTGTTGAAGGCGGGACCATCAGGTCCCGCCTTCAACGGTGAGGCACGGTGGGCAGGCGTGATCCGCCGGAATCTAGATGCGTCGCGGCAACAGACGAAGAGCAAGCGCGAACACAAGAGCCGACACCAGCCACGCGGCGATGCTTCCCGGCGGGTAGAGAGGCAGAGCCCACCAGGCATGCATGGCCGCTCCGCCGCCCTGGTAGGCGCGTCCCGCCACGATGTTGAAGATCAGGAACATCAGGGGGACCGCGGCCGCCGCAGCCTCGTTCGCGAGGTAGCGGAAGGCGAGGGCGATTCCCAGGAGCAGCATGACGTTGCGGGCGACGTCCCAGCCGACGACCGGTCCCAGCAGGTGAGCCAGGACCACGCCGGCGATGACGACACCACGATCGATCCAGGCAAGGGCGATCACCGCGGTGCGTTCCGCTTCCCACAGCCCACGGTCCAGGCAGTACATGGTGGCAACGACCATCAGCCACGGCGCGAAGTAGGCGACAGGGGCGCCTCCGGAGACACCGGCGGTCAGGCTTGGGACGGCGATCTCACTCGATCCCATCGTTTCGCAGAGCGCGACGAGCAGGAGCAGCGACAGAGCTACGGCCCACCACCGGCGCACTGTGCTGAGGTAGAGCCTCATGACGTGGTCTCCGAGGGGCAGAGCGTCTTGCTGGTGACCTGCTCGTTGAACCACCTAACCTGCTCGCCGACCGGAAGCCGGCGCACGTGCTGGAGCTGGGTCCACGCCTCGGGTACCGTGGCCTGCCGGATGTCGGCCTCGTCCACACCGATCACGAGGTCTGCCCACGCCGCCGCCAGTGATCCGGGGGCCTGGCAGTCCGCGCCGCCGGCCGCGATCGCGGTCCCCGCGACGGCCGACTCCGCAAGGCTGTAGGCGAAGTCCTGCTGCTGCCCGATGGGATGAGCCGGTGGAAGTGACCAGTACAAGGGCCACACGCCGGGCCGGAGTGACGCTCGCGACGACGTGACCCTGAGCTCGTCAGGAGCGGCCACGCCGGCCGTCGCCAAACGCTTCACGGGAGCTGCTGCTTCACGGCGGAGCTTGTCCAGGTACGGCTTGTACTCCGGCGGTACGCAGATACGCGGAGCACGCCCGGTGCAAGCCTGCGCGACTGTCCGCATGCTCGTGGGATGCGTGTAGCCCCAGCCGGATACGAGAGAGTGGCCCGCCATCAGGCTTGCAATTACCGCACAGATTCCCAAACCGATCGTCCAGGGATGACGGCGCGCCGAAGCCGCGCACCCGGCGGCGAGAACGAAACCCGCGGTGATCAGCCAGGGGATGGTGTACACGGATGGTTGGCGCAGATCGGTCACCGTGGAGGTTCCGTCGATGAAACCTCCCAGGTGTCGTACCCATGCGTTGGCCGTTGCCTGTGGCATGGCCAGCCACATCCAGCACCCCCCGGCGATCAGGGCTGCGGCGACGCTCTTGGGCATGAGCTGTCCGAGGAACCAGCCGATGAGCGCCCACTCGGCCGGAACGATCAGCAGGTGTGCCACCGCGAGCCATCCGGCATCTTCGGGCCACACGCCCACCCAGACGCGGGCACAGATCAGGGCGGTCGCGATGAGCGCAAGGTGCAGGGTGAGAACGGGGAGCGACGCGGCAACGAGTCTGCGTACGGCGCCACGTGTGCTGGTGGTGTTCAGCGCGTGGACGCTGCGGTGCCGGCCTGCCTCCCACGCCGCGGCAGCCGCCGCGGCAGGGGCTATGACCGCAAGCGCATAGCCCGCAAGTTCGCCGGACTCCACGCCGTAGTGCGAAGGAACGCTGTAGACGGCGCTGTTCACGTACACATAGATGAAGAACACTCCTGGTAGGAGCAGCCAGGGTGCGGATGAGGCGCGAAGGTTTGCCCAGGTGATCACTCGACGCCCTCCAGCAGCGAGGAGTAGGCACTCTCCAGGCGCCGGCCTTCGACGGCGTCGTGCCGGGCATGAGACGCAAAGGCCTCGACGGAACCGGTGAACCGCGGCCGGCCCGACTCGAGTACGACGACTTCGTCGTAGGCCTGATCGATGTCCGCGATGTCATGCGTGGAAACGATGACACTGATTGTCCCGCGGAGCGAAGCAAGAAGGTCGATGAAAGTACGCCGCTGTTTCGGATCGAGCCCCACAGTCGGCTCGTCGAGGAGGAGTATTTCGGCGCTGTGGACAAGGGCTTGCGCAATCGCGACGCGCTGTCGCTGACCGCCGGACAGCGTCTTGATCCTGTGATCGAGCTTGTCGGTGAGGCCGACCCGGTCAACGGCCGCTGCTGCCGCATTCCATGCCTCGCGCTCGGTCATCCCCTTCAGCCAGCCGGTATAGGCGACGTGCTCCCGGCAGGTCATCCCGGACAGGAACTCAGGACGTTGTGGCAGCCAGGACACTTTCCGCCTGTATGAGGAAGTATCCCGGCGGCGGGCCGGGTTGATGCCCTGGTAGCTGATCACGCCCGCCTGTGGAGTGGTAGCGCTCGCCCCGAGAGCGAGGAGGGTGCTCTTGCCTGCACCGTTGGGGCCCAGGAGAACCGTATGACCGTCCGAGAAAGTCAAGTTCAGCTGGTCAAGGACGGGCCTTGACCTTCTCCGGTAACGGAAGGTGCAGGACTGGTATTGCAGTGACACGACGCTCCTTCAACACGCAAATCCTCCGTACCGCCACAATGTCGTGGCGGTACGGAGGCACAGAAAGCCGATTAGAAGTAGACACCAACCTTGGTGACCCACACGTGGACACCGTTGTACTGGTAGTTCACCGCGAAATAGAAGTCACCGGAACCCTTATTCGTCCAAGTTCCGCTGGAGGTACCTCCACCGAAGCAAGCCGTGTACTGAGCGGTGGAGTACTCCGGGTCGGGACCGGTGACGTCCTTCCTCGGAGTGACGCCAACGGTCTTGTTCTGGTAGTCGTCTCTGCAGCCCGTGAACTTGATGTTGTTGGACGCACCGTCGTCGCTCCAGCGGTGAGACTCGAATCCGCGAGCGCCACCGCTGATGCTACTGGTCCAGGAGGCGGCCTGCGCAGGCATGGCGGCGATGCCGACTGTGGCCACGGCACCGATGCCGGCAATGGCTATGCGTCGTCCTTGACGGTTCACAGCAGCGCGGAAGTTCGTGTTCACGGCATCTCCTTCAATGTGAATGGTTTGGACCGCTGGATGTTAGTTACAGTGAACTACTCACGGAAGGCGCTGCCGGGAACCTCCGCGATGATCCATTACGTCCATTTCGTGCGCAGGCAAGTGCATTTAATGCACCATGAAGCGATCTCTTGGTGCGTCGAAAATCAGCCATTCGGTGAGGAAGGCGACTCCGCCGCGAGGTTCGATGCGACCCTCCCGCGAGGGCGGGACATTTGAATGGCTGACTAGGTTGAAGAGCCTCGTCACCTAGGCCGTGTTTTAGAACTGGGGTCCCTGTCTCGCCTCGTGCCGCGATGATCTCGGTGTGGGGCGAGGGGATCTTTCAGATGACCAGTGGGCGGTGCTGGGGCCGTTGTTGCCGGTCGCGGTGTTGGGCAGGCCGTCGCTCGGCCGGCGACGGTTGATCGACGGGATCCGTTGGCGGGTGCGGACTGGTGCTCCGTGGCGGGATCTGCCACCCGAGTACGGTCCTTGGCAGACGGTCTATGGGCTCTTCCGTCGCTGGCAGCACGATGGCGTCTGGTCGGCGGTCCTGACCGGGTTGCAGGCCCGGGCGGATGCCTCCGGTTTGATTAATTGGGACGTGAACGTCGACTCCACGATCTGCCGGGCCCATCAGCACGCGGCCGGTGCCCGGCGGGACGGCCGAGCCCGGAAGGAACCGCCGGGCGGCAAGCAGGCCGAACCCGGCGACCATGGCCTGGGCCGGTCCCGCGGTGGCTGGACGACGAAGATTCACCTTGCCTGCGAGCAAGGGCAGAAGCCGTTGTCGCTCCTGGTCACAGCAGGTCAGCGTGGAGACAGCCCGCAGTTCACGGCGGTGCTGGAAGCCATCAGGGTTCCCCGTCTCGGGCTGGGCCGGCCGGCTGCCTCAGGGCGCACGGGCTGCGGTCTTTGTCCCCGACGGTGTCCTCTTCGGCAGTGGTGCCGCTGCCACCGTTTGCCAGGCCCTGCTCAAGAATTGCGACGTCCACACCCTGCTGCGGCTCCCCACTGGCATCTTCCGCGGCACCAACTCCAAGTCGAACATTCTCTTCTTCACCAAGTACGTTCCTCGACCAACCGGCGAGCCTGCCACGCGCGAGCTATGGGTGTATGACGCCAGGACCGACAACCACCACACGGACACCGGCAGGCCCCTCACGGAGGACGACTTCGCGGACTTCCTCGCTGCCTACCGGCCCGGCGAGAGCGACCATCGAGGGCGCATCCCGTCCCCGCGCTTCCGCCAGTACCCGGTGGATGAACTTCTGGAGAGGCCGAGTGTCAGCCTGGACCTGAAAGCCAATCTCGCCGCGACCCTTGACGATTTCGGTTCTCCTGGAGAGACCGCCTTGTCCATCGCTGACCACCTCGACGAGGCGGGCAAGCGCTTCCGCGCGGTGGCGGAGAGCCTCGCGTAAGGATGGTCGAGGTTCCGGCCGGGGAGCCGGCCGTGCCACTGGGCAGTTCTCTTGCGTAGGGTTGCAGCCGCGCTCTGTGGCGTGGTTGGGGAGAAAGCGTGCCCAAGCCTGATCCGGAAGAGTGCCACCAGGACGTCGTGCGGGATGCGAGGGGCCGCGGCGGACAGCGACGACGCACATGGCCCGGGACGACCATTCAGGAGAGCGCGGAACTGTGCGAGGCCCTGGCATCCCGCTTCCGGGCGCGACACCCCGGCCGACTCCGCTCGTAGCAGAGCGTGACTGTGGCGAACAGGGGGAGAGGCGGTATCGGAGCCGGCAGCATGCACCATGGGTGAGCCGTGGGGTTGGCTGCCTTGCAGCAGGTGTGCCGGGTGGGCCGTCTCCTGCTGTAGGAACCGGGGGTGCCTCGTAGCCGTGCGGTACGTACCGCACGGCACCGTGGTTGACGGGGATCGAGGGGGACGGAGCGGGACGCAACAGGATGTGAATGTCCGTCTCTGTGGCGTTTCCGCAGGTGAGACGCGTCTCCATTTTAGGTTCGAGTCCCACCCGCCCCACCGAGTATCCCCAGGAAGAATCGTTCTGACCTGGGGAAACCTCCCACGTCCGAGCGACGCCCCTCCGTGCTCATGCCTCGACCCGGTCCGGGTCTCGCGTGGCACCGGTCAGCGGGGCCAGGACGCGCCAGCCCGCACTCTCGTACAGCGCCCGGCCCTCCGGCGTCGCGCCCAGCACGCCCGCCGTGGCGCCCTGTCCAGCCGCTGCGGTGGCGAGCGTGCTCATCACCAGGCGTCCCAGGCCGCGGCGCCGGTGGGCCGGGGCGGTCTCGATCTGGTCGGCAACGGCGGTGGAGCCGGTGACGGCTATCTGCCCCCGCGCGGCGAAGGTGCCGTCCGTGGTGCGCACCAGGGCCCGGACCACGCCGTCGCGGCTCCAGGTGTGCAGCCGGTATCCGGTGGGGACCTCGGCCGGGGCGACGCGCAGCGAGGCGGACATGAGGAAGCCGGGACCGCCCGCGAGGGACCAGCCGGGGGCCAGCCAGGGGGTCAGCGCCTCCGGCGGCACGAACGTCTTCAGCCAGACGCCCGACGTGGGGGCGTTCTCGGTGATCCTGCGGACGGTCGCCTCGTCGGCTGCGGTCAGGACGTGGCGCATGACGTGCTGGGGCAGGCCGACGTCGATGGTGAAACCCCCGGGGCAGGGAGCCGGTTCGGCCGCCCCGCGCGAAACGGCCCAGCCTTCGACCCACGCTCCCACGGCTTCGGCTGTGTTCGTGAAAGGCAAGGTTCCTCCTGATGTAAGTGTCAGTCTTGAAGTCAGACCATTACATCAGAAGTGGGAGGGGTCCGGGAGAGGTCAAAGGCCGCCGGTGGAACGGGGTGTCCGCGAGACGGATCGACAGCGGTCGGCCCGCCGTGACTCCGGCGCGGGTGACCTTCCGCACGCGGCTTCGTCCGGTAGAGATTGCGGGCGGCGGGGAAGTAGTGTGGCGAACGCCTGGCCGATCCCTGTTCGAGCCGAACCGAGGAGAGGCGAGCCGGCTGACAACGGGCCGTCATGTCCGTTGTTTCGGCGCCTTCGCAGGCGAAGTGGGTCACGTGAACGGATCCGAGTCCCACTCGCCTCATCGAGCAAGCCCAGGACAAGCGGTTCCGGCCTGGGGAAACGCAATCCGGGGCGATCCTGCCCCGGGCGGGTGCCTCGCGGGGGTGGGGTGCGGGCGTGAGGTTTGGCAGGGCCCTGGTGCGGCCCCTGCCGGCCGCCGTCCGCGGGTGTGTCGCTTGCGGCTGTGAGCCGTACTGAATGGGGTGGGGAATGTCCAGACACAGGCTGTCCAGGAAGAGCCGTTACATCGCGTGGGCGACCGCGGGTGCTGCCGTGGTCGCGGGTGCCGGGTTTGCGGCACAGACGTCCATGGCCGCCGGCGCCTGGCCCGCGCAGAGGACCTACACCGGCCGGGCGTTCGACGCCTGTACCGCGCCCTCGCTGAGCGCGATGAAGGCGTGGCACACGGGGTACTACGGCGCCGCCGCCGTCTACATCGGCGGGAAGAACCGTGGCTGTGCCCAGCCCAACCTGACCAAGTCCTGGGTGAAGTCGGTCAGCACCACCGGATGGAAGCTCATCCCGCTCTACGTCGGCGCGCAGCCGCCCTGCCAGAAGAGCGCGAACAAGGAGAGGTTCACCTCCTCCACGGCCGCCTCCGTCGGTGCGAGCAACGCCAAGGACGCGATGGCCAAGGCATCGGCACTCGGGATGAAGGCCGGCAGCCCCATCTACCTGGACATGGAGCCGTACGCCATCACCGACAAGGCGTGCAACGACGCCGTCCTGTCGTACGTGCGCTCGTTCACCAGGACCCTGCGCAACGCCACCTACCGCGGCGGCTTCTACGGCTTCAGCAGTTCCAGCGCCAAGGCCATCGCCACCGCCACGAACAAGACGGACCTGCCGGGCAACCTCTGGTACGCGCTGTGGGACAAGAAGAACACGACCACCGCGGACTGGCCGTGGAAGCCGACCCAGTTCACCGACCACAGCCGCGCCCACCAGTACATGGTCAACAGCAAGGAAACCCGCGGCGGTTACACCATCACCGTCGACCGCAACGCGTGGGACGCCCCGGTCGCGATCATCGGCTGACGGACGCGGGGCGCCCTGCCGCCGCCCACTGCCTCGGCGCAGCCGGGACCACGCGGTCCCGGGGGGGCCCCCCCCGCGGGGTAGAGGGGGGTTAGGGGGCCGCGGGGGGGTGGGGGGGGGGGGCGGGCGGGGCCCCCCCCAACACCCGGACGGGGTG